>JAGIAB010000222.1 GCA_017745135.1 Flavisolibacter sp. | reverse complement strand
GCTCAATGGAATTCCAACTTTGCGCCATTTGGTAAACCTTTCGATAATAAACTGGTTTATACCTTTCATAAATACTGGACTTCACCAACACAGGAAGTGATTCAGCCTTACATTGACTTCAGTAATAAATACAATGTTCCTATTTATTGTGGCGAAACAGGAGAGGACACAAATGAATGGATTGATAGTTTCAGAGTGACCTTAGAAAACGCAGGAGTAGGATGGCATTTCTGGCCTTATAAAAAAATGGATGACAGCAGGTGCATTGTTCAATTTAACAGGCCTGCACAGTATGATTCAGTTATTACATACGCTGAAACTGCAAAAAAGAATTTCGCCGACATTAGGAAATATCGTCCTCAAAATATGGAATTGATCAAACAGGCTTTGAATGAATACCTGAACCAATGCCTTTTTGAAAATTGTTTTCCAAACAAAGGATATATGAAAGCCCTTGGATTTAGTGATAATTCCCAGGCTGGTGGTAAAAAAACAAAACCCATTGAAAACCTCACATCAAATTGATGGATATGAAAACAGATTCTTTAGTAAGAAGAATTTTGATAACACTTGCATCTTTTTCTTTCATTGCATTCGTCAACGCCCAGTCCACAAAGCTGGTTTCGCAAAAAAAGAAGGGGAGTGGAGCAGTTAAAGTATACACAACAGCGAAGAATACATCCTATCGCTTAAGTCCTGTTGGTGATATTCAATTTGCTGAAACAGGGGATCTTGTTGAACGCAAGGTTTTCGTTTTCCTTGATGATAGTCGTTCCTTTCAAACCATGCTTGGAATTGGTGGCGCCATCACCGACGCTTCTGCTGAAACATTTGCAAGAATGTCTGCTGATCAGCAAAATGAGTTGCTGAAAGCATATTACGATCCGAAAAATGGAATTGGGTATACACTTGCTCGCACCAATATGCAAAGCTGCGATTTTTCAAGCGGCAGTTACAGTTATGTAACGGAGATCGATAAAGATTTAAAATCCTTCAGTATAAAACATGATGAACAGTATCGCATTCCTTTAATTAAAAAAGCTATGGCTATGGCAGGTAAACTTAATTTGTATGTAAGTCCCTGGTCGCCCCCGGCATGGATGAAAGATAACAAAGACATGTTGCATGGAGGGAAACTGCTTCCGCAATACCAGCAATCCTGGGCCAACTTTTTTGTGAAGTATATCAGGGAATATGAAAAGCGGGGAATACCTGTTTGGGGTTTATCCGTTCAAAACGAACCACTCGCTGTTCAAACCTGGGAGTCCTGCATTTTTACTGCAGAGGAAGAACGCGATTTCATCAAAAATTATCTTGGGCCCACTTTGCAAAAAAATGGATTGAGTTCAAAGAAATTGATTGCATGGGATCATAACCGTGACTTTGTTTATCAACGTGCACACACCATTTTGAGCGATCCTGCTGCAGCAAAATTTGTTTGGGGTATTGGTTATCATTGGTACGAAACATGGACAGGTGGTGATATGCAGTTCCATAATGTGAAAATGGTCAATGATAATTTCCCGCAAAAAAATCTATTGTTTACAGAAGGCTGCGCCGAACAATTTAATCCGGAACGCATCAACGAATGGAGTCTTGGAGAAAAATATGGACGCTCTATGATCTATGATTTTAATGCCGGTACTGTTGGCTGGACAGACTGGAATATTTTGCTTGATGAAAAAGGCGGACCCAATCATGTGGGTAATTTTTGTATGGCGCCTGTTCATTTTGATCCTGCAAAAGGACTGCAATACACCAGTGCCTATTATTACATTGGTCATTTTTCAAAATTCATCAGACCAGGTGCAAAGCGCATCAATGCTTCAAGCAATCGTACGGATTTATTAACCACTGCTTTCAAAAACACGGATGGCAGTATTGCCGTTGTAGTGATGAACAACAGCGATCAGAAGATCGATTATCAACTTTATATGAATGGGAAAGGAGCACAAACAAGTAGTTTGCCTCATTCTATAACAACATTGGTGTTTTAGCCATTTATAAAATGTTAGGAGTGAAAATGAAAGCATCCTGTAAAAGCGTATTGGTTTTGTGTTGTTGCTCGATCTTCCTTTTAGGATTTGCCTGCTGTAAAAAAGATTCCAAAGGAAGTGTTGATACGAAGCCGATTGATACAACAGCAAAGCCCACAAAATCAGAGGTTGATTTTTACCTGACTACAGGTAATCAGTCATCACTATTGCAAAAGCAGAACACCATTCTTGCGTTTGGAACCGGGGGCAGTGTTTATCCTGACATTACTGTAGATACAACTCAAACTTATCAAACCGTTGATGGTTTTGGTTTCACTTTGACGGATGCCAGTGCAGGATTGATCTCTGACCTTCCATCTGCCATGCAAAACAATCTCCTGAAGGAATTGTTTGGTTCAGATAGTAATTCAATTAGCATAAGTTACTTGCGGGTGAGCATTGGTGCTTCTGATCTTAGTGCATCGGTGTATACCTATGATGATATGCCTGCAGGGCAAACGGATGTCAATCTTCAAAACTTTAGTTTGCGCAAAGACCAAAGCAAAGTAGTTCCTGTATTAAAATCTATACTTGCTATTAATCCAAACATTAGAATTTTAGGATCGCCATGGACGCCTCCAACATGGATGAAGAGTAATAACAATTCAATTGGCGGAAGTCTTTTACCTCAATACTACAGTGTATACGCTCAGTATTTTGTCAAATACATACAGGCAATGAAAGTGGAAGATATTACCATTAATGCGATCACTGTGCAGAATGAACCATTGTATGGTGGCAACAATCCAAGCATGTTGATGTCCGCATCGGAGCAAACCGACTTTATAAAAAATCATTTAGGGCCTGCATTCCAGGCTGCATCCATTACAACAAAAATCATTGCCTACGATCACAATTGCGACCGGCCTGATTATCCATTAGCGGTTTTAGCTGATGCAGGTGCCAGGCAATATGTTGATGGTTCTGCATTTCACTTATACGGTGGTGAAGTCAGTGCGATGAGCATTGTCCATGACTCGTATCCTACCAGGAATGTTTATTTCACGGAGCAATATACTTCTTCAACAGGCGATTTTGCAGGTGATTTAAAATGGCATGTAAAAAATGTGATCATTGGCACTATGCGCAACTGGAGCCGTAATGCTTTGGAATGGAATCTCGCTAACGATCCATATTTTGCTATTCATACTCCCGGTGGTTGCAATACCTGCAAAGGAGCACTAACTATAATTTCAGGTGTTACACGCAATGTTTCTTATTACATTATTGCACATGCTTCCAAATTTGTTCCTCCCGTTTCTTACAGGATTGGAAGCAATATTCCAGGAAGTTTACATAATGTGGCATTCAAACGTCCGGATGGAAAGAAAGTCTTGATCGTTGAAAACGATGGTAACGCTACACAAAGCTTTAATATCAGTTTTAATGGGAAACATGTTGCCACTTCATTAGAGGCAGGAGCGGTTGGTACCTATGTTTGGTAAGAAGTTCTGCCGGTAACCCATTGCTGCAACTGTTTTGAATGTTGCGCTTAGCTCACTTCCGCACTCTTATTGTTTTCTCCTTTCCTCATTTTATTTACGTACTCCGAAGGAAGCATGTTGAATTTTACTTTAAATGATTTTGCAAAATAGTTTGGAGTAGAAAAACCTACAGAGTAGGCAATTTGGGCTATGTTCATATCACTTTTCTCCAATAAAACCGCAGCTTTATCCAGTTTATAAGAGCGGATAAATTCTACGGGTGTTTGTCCGGTTATATCAAGTATTTTATTGTATAACGAACTTCTGCTCATGCCTACATGCTTGCTTAATTCTTCAACAGATAGTTCAGGATTGGTAAGGTTCTCTTCAAGATAGAGCATTATAGTATTCAGGAGCTTTTCATCATCCGATTCAATCTTGACTTCCGGCGTAAGCACTTTAATTTGTTTGGAATAAGCATTTTTTAAAGTGCTGTTCAAAAGGAGCAGGTTCCTGATTTTTGCGTTCAGTACTTCAAAATTGAATGGTTTGGTGATATAGTCATTGGCGCCAGTGTCCAATCCTTTTAATTGATCTTCTTCACCCGTCAATGCTGTTAATAGTAGTATCGGAATATGACTGGTCCTCTTGTCTGCTTTGATCTTTTTGGTCAGTTCAATTCCATCCATATTCGGCATGCTGATGTCGCTTACTATAAGCTGCGGATGGTGGGCTAATGCTTTTTGCCAGCCTTCTTTTCCATCGGATGCTTCGAAAATCTTGTAATGTAATCGCAGATTATCTTTTAAATAAAACCGGAAGTCTTCGTTGTCTTCCACCAATAATATGGAAGGCATTTCTGTCGTGCTGGTTGCCGGCTTTAATCCATCTGTCTCTTCAATATTCGTTAATTCAATTCCTTCATCCATTTCCTTTGAAGCTGGCACTTTGCCATTGATTTTGGGGGCAGGCAATGAAGTGAATGGAAGATTGATTTTGAATGTAGTGCCTTTTTCAACTTCGCTTTGTACTTCTATTGTGCCGCCGTGCATTTTTACAAACTCTTTAGTAATGGATAGACCAATACCGCTTCCCTGGTTGAGTATGGAAGCCGAAGTTGAGTTTTGGAAAAATCGTTCAAATATTTTTTCTTTTTTGTCTTCGGGAATACCAATTCCGGTATCCGTTACTTTCATCGACACCCATACGTTTGATGGGTCTGAAGCATTTTCCGTGGTTTCTAATTCCAGATTTATTTTACCACCTTCGACTGTGAACTTGAAAGCATTGGAAAGTACATTGAATAAGATCCGCTCTATCTTATCATGGTCAAAGGAAGTGTACAGTTGATCAATAGTGCTTCTAAAAACGAAATCTATTTTCTTTCTTTCTGAAAGATCTTTAAACGAATCGCATACATCTTTTACAAAAGATACCAGTTCACCTTCGGTTGCCTGTAATTTCAATTCGTGTTCTTCCATTTTGCGGAAGTCGAGAAGTTGATTGACCAGGTTCAATAATCTTTTTGCATTGCGTTTAATCATTTGCAACTGGCCAAACGAATCTTTATTTTTGGGTTGTGACAGGAGGGTTTCTGTCGGGCCGAGTATTAAGGAAATGGGTGTTCTGAATTCATGGCTTAAATTGGTAAGAAACTTAAGTTTAAGCAGGTCCAGTTCATGCACACGTTCTGCTTCTTTGCGTTGTAGTTCTGCCTGATTTTTTATTTGCTCCAGGGCAAATTCTCTTTTTAGTTTTTCTATGCTCCTGTATCGGAAATAAAGTACAGCACCTGTAATCAGCAATGAATACAGGATGTAAGCATAATACGTACGCCAGAAAGGAGGACGAACAATTATTTTTATTGAAGTTCCCTCATCATTCCATACACCGTCGTTATTGCTTGCTTTTACATGAAAAGTGTATTCACCCGGATCAAGATTGGTGTATGAAACCGTATTGGTATTGCCAACATAGTTCCAGTCTTTATCGAAACCTTCCAGTTTATAGGCATATTGGTTTTGTCCCGGTGAAGTATAATTGACTCCAACAACTAAAACTGTTTCAAAAATCCCGCTTGTTT
>JAGIAB010000221.1 GCA_017745135.1 Flavisolibacter sp. | reverse complement strand
GGATCATTCTTGTATATAACGAACCACCTTTTGATAGAAAGATGCGATCGGCAGGCCAGTTCTTTACACCACCGCCTTTTACATATCGTGAACCGATAGCCACGTCGGCACCACCACTTTTACAGGCATCATATAAACGTGGAAGATCAGCAGGGTTGTGAGAGAAATCGGCATCCATTTCAAAAATGAAATTGTATCCACGATCTACGCCCCATTTAAATCCATGAATATAAGCCGTACCCAGACCTAATTTCCCCCTGCGTTCTTCTAAAAAAACAGTGTTGTTAAATCCCGGTTGCAGGCTGCGTACAATATCTGCAGTGCCATCCGGAGAACCATCATCTATGACAAGAACGTGAAAGTCCTGCTTCAAATCGTAAACTGCCTGAAGAATGGCTTCAATATTTTCCTTTTCGTTGTAAGTTGGTATTATGACCAGTTTTTCCAAAGCCAATGATCTTATCTGTTAACTTAATTTTTTCAACATGATCCTCGTGTACATTTCCGTTAGCTTCTGTTTCGTGTTCATTGGGAATTCGCCTTTCATCATCCAGTCATAGTATTGAGGTTCGGCTTTCAATACGTCTGCAACAGGACGGCCTTTATGCTTTCCGAAATTAAAAATCTCTGTTCCCTTATCATCAAAAATAAAGCGGCGGGCAAAATCAATTATAGAATCTTCTCCCACTGCTTTGATGATGGAATCAACTGTATTGCCCAATTGAGGATAACGTTCGATTTGTGCATTTAAAATTTCAACTGTTGCATTGGCATCCACTTCAGCACCGTGTGCACCATCCAAATTTTTATTACAATAAAATTTATAGGCTGCCGATAAAGTTCTTTGTTCCATCTGGTGGAAGATCTTTTGCACGTCAACGATCTTACGGTTTTTCATTTCAAATTCTACTTCTGCCCGGATGAATTCTTCCATCAGCATAGGAATATCCAAGCGATAAGCATTGTAGCAGGAAAGATCGCAACCATCCAAAAATTGTTTAATCTCCTGCGCTACTTGTTTAAATACAGGGGCGTCTTTCACCATTTCGTTTGTAATGCCATGCATATCTATACAAACCTGCGGAATGGGGATCTGTGGATTGATGATCTTTCTTTTCACTGTGCGGTTACCATCCGGCAACAACTTCACAATGGCAATTTCAACAATACGGTCGGTAGAGACATTGGTACCTGTGGCTTCGATATCAATGAAAGCAAGTGGTTTTTTCAACTGTAACATTTCAACAAATTCTATAAGAGGGGTAAAGGTAAAGTATTGTGTGTTTTGAACAGGAATTTTAAACCTCAGCTTGTGTAATTCTGCGGGCGAAGGCTTCGGTATCCAAACCATCATAATTCCCGGAGCTCATAAAAACTACTACGGCGTTGTTATAATCCAGGCCATTGAGCCAGTTCTCCAATTCGGAACGGTCGTTAAATACCTCCAGGTTTTCTTTAGCAAAACCAGTTTTCACTACCTCTTTTGGAAGATCGGGCATCCGCTTTAGTTCAAGTGCGTGTTTGCTGTAAAAAACAGAAGCTTCATCTGCTGCATCCATCGCTCCTTTGTATTCTTTCATAAAAGCTTCGTTCAAACTGCTGTAGGTATGTAATTCCAGGGCAGCAATGAATTTTCTGTCCGGAAATTGATTTTTCACCGCTTCAATAGTGGCTTTCACTTTTGATGGTGCATGAGCAAAATCGCGATAAAAAACGGTTGACTCATTTTTGGCTAATAATTCCAATCGTTTGGCTGCGCCGGTGAAAGAACCAATTGCATTAATGAATTGGTGTGATGACACACCCAACTCTTTACAAGCCAGCCATGCTGCATTCAGGTTTAGTAAATTGTGATCGCCAAACACTTTTAATTCGGTTACCACCCCTTCAATTGCAACTCTTGTCACACCATTTGTTATGGAGTGATCGGGAACGCGGTAAGGATGATAATGAATGTCCGTTCGTGCATGTGTTTCCACCAGTTCTTTTAAAATGGAATCCGTGTCATTGTAAATAAGATGACCATTGGGCTCAATTTTGTCAATAAAAATCCGGAACTGTTCTAAATAATTATCAAAGGTTGGAAACACATTGATATGATCCCATGCTATACCGGTGATGATGGCAATATGTGGAAACAGAAAGTGAAACTTCGGACGTTTTTCAACAACACTCGCAGGATATTCATCGCCTTCGCAAACAATAATGGGTGCCTTAGTAATATTTACAGATTGATCAAACCCCTGTAATCTTGCTCCCACCAGGTAATCAAAAGCTTTTCCTGCTTCACGCAAAACATGCATGATCATGGATGTAGTTGTGGTTTTTCCATGACTGCCACCCACAACCACCCTTGTTTTATTCTTGCTTTCCTGGAAAATATATTCGGGAAATGAATAAATAGAAACCCCTAATTCCTTGGCTTTTTGCAATTCGGGATTATCGGCTTTTGCATGCATACCAAGAATTACGGCATCCAGATCTTTTGTG
The DNA here is from genome assembly GCA_017745135.1 of Flavisolibacter sp. Taxonomy (GTDB): domain Bacteria; phylum Bacteroidota; class Bacteroidia; order Chitinophagales; family Chitinophagaceae; genus Flavisolibacter. Next base: position 3,088 of record JAGIAB010000221.1, on the reverse strand, counting down.
ATTCTATCCGGCTGCCAGCCAATTGCTTGAGGAAGAAGACCTTCTTTGGCCAGGTTGGTTTTTGCAGGTTCAAAAATCTCATCGTCGCTTCCGGTGATCTGGTATCCTTTTCGCTTTAAAGCTATTGCCAGTTGGTGCATTACACTTCCGCCTATAGAGATGAAATGGATTTTCATTGTAGTTCTTTTATTGATTTGGATAGGGTAAATCCTTAGGATAACCGCTTTCATCACCTATTTGGTCGAAGGAAGCTTTTATCTTGGACGTTTGATATTTATATTTGCAAAATATCTGGCAAATTAAACCGTTTTTAATCCAAACGAATTCAAAATGAAAAACAAATTGATGGCGTTTACCCTACTGATTCTTGTTATCACAAGCCTTTCTTCCTGTTTTGCATCCCGCAGCAAAGTTGGTTGTCCGGCAGCCACAGTAGATGCCGGCCGCCGATTCAGGGGTTAATGAAATTATTAAGGTTTTAAATTTTGTGTGTATGCATTGGATTCATCTAACCGATGAAGAGCAGTTAAATCAAATTGTAAGTAAGTCGCAAATAAGGCCGCAGGTTATTTTCAAACACAGCACCCGCTGCTCCATCAGTTCGGTGGCCCTACAGCGTTTACAAAGAGTATCTCAGCCTTCCGATATTGATTTTTATTTCCTGGACCTCCTTTCTTATAGAAATGTATCTAATAAGATTGCCCAGGTATTTGATGTTCCTCATGAATCTCCACAGGTGATAGTTATCCGTGATGGAAAATGCGTTTATGAAGAAAGCCATATGGGCATCTCAATGAACGAGATCGTAGCACATGCCCATGCCGCCTGATACATGATCTTTTCCTTCCTTTTTATTGATCTGCCTTTGCCTGAAAACTCATCAAAGTAAAGTCCGGTTGAGTTATTCACATATCATCTCAGCCGTAATAAAGAAGAGACCTAAAACTCCTGTGCATAAGTTGCCTTGTTAACTACATGTTATTCAGGCTGTAGAATGCCCTACTCAACCTAGCTTTATTCGTGGCTGAATTCAACCCCCAATCTGCGTCTTACCCTTTGGCAAGCTTAAAAATCACTGGCACCTTTTTGTTCATATTAATTAAAACAATCAAACTTTTAAAATTCTTTTTATGGCTGAAATGAATAATCAAAACCCAAAAAAGTCCGTGAGAGGTTTCGCTGCAATGGATACTGAAAAGCAGAGAGAAATTGCCCGCAAAGGCGGCCGTGCTGCACACGAACAGGGCGTAGCTCATGAATGGAGTTCCCAAGAAGCAAGAGAAGCTGGTAAAAAAGGTGGCCAGTCAAGAGGTAAAAGGTCAAAAGAAGAAGGACCTCTTTTGTAAACGGATGTTACAATTGCATGGTATCTTACAAACAACTGGTAAGAGAGTACTAAAGCCGGAGCATTCCGGCTTTATTGCTTTATTGAGGTATGATAATTTGGAAGCAGGCTCCCTCGCCAGGCTTTGACCTTACTGTGATAGTACCATTGTGGTTGTCAATAATTCTTTTGGTGATAGCCAATCCTAAACCGCTTCCCTCATATTCAGTTTTGGGGTGAAGACGTTTAAAAAGATCAAAAATGGTATCCAGATAGTCTTCTTCAATGCCGATACCATTGTCGCATACATTTAACTGGAGATATTTTGAAGAGGGTTTCATGTTTGGCAATGGACGATTGATCCAGCTATAATCGATAGTAACCTTTGGGGGAACATCTTTCTTTGAAAACTTCAAAGCATTTGAAATTAAATTCTGCAGCATTTGCCTGAATTGAGATGGAATGATCCAGGCTTCGGGCAAATGATCGTAACAAATTTGTGCGTTCTTGTCTTTGATTCTTTCATCGAGCAAATCTGTAACTTCCTTTACCACCTGATTAAGATCAACATTTGCTTTTTGCTGCCTGGATTCAAGCATGGAAAAAGACAAAATATCCTGTATCATTTGCATCATGGATTTGGATGATGCCTGCATGCGCACCAATTTATCCATTGAATTTTTAGAAAGCCTGTCCTGCTCCGCTTCCATTACCATATCAGCAAACATGCTGATCTTGCGTAAAGGTTCTTTCAAATCATGACTGGCCACAGAGGCAAATTGTTCAAGACTTTTGTTGGATTGCTCCAACTGTCTTGTCTTTTCGAGCAGCTCCCTTTCTATGGCTTTAATCTCTGTAATGTCCTGCACCGTACCTATCATTCGAACCGGTTGGTCATTTTCGAATTCAACTTTCCCCAAAGACCAGATCACCTTTTCTTTTCCATTCCTGATATAACGGTATTCACAATCATATTGCCCGGTTGTAAACGAACGGGTTATTGCGTCTCTCACTTTCTTTAAATCATCAGCATGAACATGCGTAATAAATTCTTCGTAACGCTGATCTTTGTCCATTTCAAATATCTTATACACCTCGGGTGTGTTAACCGAATAACCCTTCTTCATATTCCATTCGTAGCTGCCAATGTGAGCTAACGCCTGAGCTTCGAGTAACTGGTGTTCGCTTTTTTGCAGGGCCAATGCCGTTTCTTTTTCAGAAGTAATCTCGAAGGTTTTACCTAAAAGTTCAACCGGCCTTCCCAATTCATCCCGCCGGAATATCACATAGTAAGTACGCAGCCATCGATAGCTGCCATTTTTATGAAGAAAGCGGTATTCAATTTGTCCAACTGAATCGCTGTTATTCTCCACCAGTTTCTCCAGGCCTTTGGCTATTGTTTCAATATCATCGGGATGAGTTATCTGCAATAAAATATTCTCACCCATTTGCAAAAGCTCTTCAGGAGTATAGCCCATCACTTCTTTCACCTTACCACTTATAAAAATTTCCTTATTGCGAACAATATCAAACAGGAAGGTAATAGCAGGAGACGCAGCGATGAGTTTATTACTCAAAAGACTTTCTTCTTCTATTTTATCTTTTAAAATGCTAACGTAAATATCAATAGATGTCGTGTTGCTGCCCAACATCCACGTATCCATCTCCCTGCTTAAATCCAATGCCTGTTGAACATTATCGGTGTATAAAGGAATAAACTTTCTTAATGCCTGTTGCCTTACATAATTGATCAGGGTGATATCC
>JAGIAB010000220.1 GCA_017745135.1 Flavisolibacter sp. | reverse complement strand
GCGGGAGATAGTTCAGGCAAGGCAGATCACTATGTATCTGGCAAAAGCCTTCACTAAAAATTCGCTCAAAACAATTGGTGAACATTTTGGAGGAAGGGATCATACTACTGTTATTCACTCCTGTCAAACTGTAAAAGATTTGATGGATACAGATACCACTTTCAGAGACAGTGTGATGGAACTGCAGCAAAAAGTGCAACTGGCTGCGATGTAAGCGAAAGCAGTAAAATTCTAAGCTCTAAATTCTAAAGTGAATAAAAAATTTAGAATTTAGAATTTTCTTTTTTAGATATTCTCTCGTTCTCCCTATTTTTGCAGCCCTTGTAAAAAGGAAGTCACTCTAAATTTTTGGTGAGGTGGATGAGTGGCTGAAATCAACGGTTTGCTAAACCGTCGTAGGGACTTAAATCTCTACCGAGGGTTCGAATCCCTCCCTCACCGCTGCTTAAAGTTCTTATGTTCGGGAGGTAGTTCAGCCCGGTAGAATACCTGGTTTGGGACCAGGGGGTCGCAGGTTCGAATCCTGTCCTCCCGACAAAAAGAGCCATATTTAATATGGCTCTTTTTTTATTGCATCATCTTCCTGCTCCAATTTTTGTTTTCGCTTTCTAAACCATTCGTAGATCAATAAGGACAGATAAGATGAAACGATCCCAACCAGCATACCTGCGAAAACATCTGTAACAAAATGCTGCGCTAAATACACCCGTGAGTAGCCAACAAAAAATGCTATAACCGGAAAAAAATAAACCCAGAAATTCTTTTTTACGATAGTTACCAATAGCAGCGCCAAAGTAAAAGCAGTACTGGTGTGGCCGGAGGGAAAACTGTGTTGGCGATTCATATAATAACCCTGGATTACTCTTACTTTTTCTCCCAACACTACAATCGGCCTGAACTCGTCCGGGTAAATGACCCTTTTTAATAAATGTGTCAGTAGTGTACAAATAATAAGTGCAGTGAGTACTACAACAAAATAATCTCGTTTTAAAAAAAGGACGTAAAGAAACAAGGGAATCCAAATTATGCCATCTCCCAGGTAGGTCCATGACTTAAATACATAATCAAACTGCGGGCTATTATATTTATTTATGACGAGAAATGAATTCACCTTTCCATAGGTCAATATAAACAGAGCTACTATTAGTGCCAGGATCAGCGAAAAAAGAGCAGCGTTTCTGAAATGACGATATTCTGTACTTTGCAGCACTTTTTAATTATTTAAGTGCACAAAGATAAAAGGCAGGGTTAATGATGAGCGAGTACAAGAAACATTATTTGATAACAGGTGGAGCAGGGTTTATCGGAAATCATTTGATAAGGGCTTTATTAAAAGATGAAGATCTTCGGATAACGATCATCGACAATTTTGATCCCTTTTATCCAAGGCAAATAAAATTGCTGAATACAGATGGCTTTGAAAAACACCAGCAAATTTTATTACTCGATAAAAATCTTGACGATCTCTCTTCATTTGAACTTCAAAAAATTTTACCTCAAAAAGTTGATGTCATCATTCACCTGGCTGCAAAAGCGGGAGTGCGGCCAAGCATTAACAATCCTTTAGCCTATCAGCGTACCAATGTTTTAGGAACTCAAATGCTTTTGGATTTTGCAAAAGAGTCAGGAGTAAAACAATTTGTGTTTGCATCATCAAGCAGTGTGTATGGGGTAAATAAAAATTTACCATGGAAAGAAGAGGAACAACTGCAACCCATCAGTCCCTATGCTATGACCAAACTTGCAGGGGAGATGGCCGGGCATGTATTCAGTAGTTTATATGGAATCCGTTTTATCGCCTTACGTTTTTTCACGGTCTATGGACCTTCCCAGCGTCCTGATCTTGCCATTCACAAATTTGTAAAATCAATTTTAAAGGATCAGCCGATAACTATGTACGGCGATGGCTCTACCAGCAGGGACTACACTTATGTGGATGATATTGTGCAGGGCGTTTTAGCTGCCATCCATTACGATCAGTCTCTTTTCGAAATCATTAATCTTGGTAATCGTTACGCTGTTTCGTTAAATGAGCTTATAAGCAATATTGAAGAACTGGTTGGTAAGAAAGCAAAAATTGATCAACAACCTGAACAACCCGGAGATGTGCCTCAAACTTTTGCAGATATTTCAAAAGCGAAACAATTATTGAACTATCAGCCAACAACACAGTTAAAAGAGGGACTGAAAAATTTTTATGATTGGTTCCAGGCAAATAAGGAACTGTTGCTGCATTAAATAATGAGTAATCAATAATGAGTAATTAAACTACTCTTCACTTGCTACCCGCTTTTCACACGGTGATTTCTAAAGTCTCTGCTTGTTGTTCTTTCTGATATACTTTTCGCACATTGTATGTTTTTTTCTGTTGGGATTCGAAATAAGTACGCACGGCTATTTCAGCAAGAATACCAATTGTGATCAATTGAATGCCGCCAAGCAAAAGAATCAAGCCGAGAATCAGCAAAGGTTTTCCCCAAATGTCGTGTCCCAGTATTTTCCAAATAAGAAGATAAAGATTGATGAGTGCTCCCAATCCAAAACTGATGAAGCCAATTGTTCCAAACAAATGCATTGGTCTTTGTATGTATTTGCGGAAAAAAACCATTAGTATCAGGTCGGATACCACTCTGAATGTTCTTCCAATTCCATATTTGCTTTTGCCAAATTTTCTTGGATGATGTTTTACATCTACCTGCGTGATCTTTGCCCCTTGCAATTTTGCAAGCACCGGGATAAAGCGATGAAGCTCTCCATACAAACCAAGATCTTCCGCAATTTCTTTTTTGAAAACTTTTAAAGTACAACCATAATCTTTAATGTAAACGCCGGTCATTCGCCTGATCATGGCGTTGGCAATCCTGCTTGGAATTTTTCGGAGAAACATTCCATCTTTCCTGTTCTTCCGGTTGCCGGCAATCACATCCCAATCTTCTTTTTTGGCCAACTCCAGCATAAAAGGAATATCGGTTGGGTCGTTCTGCAAATCGCCATCGATCATGGCAATATATTTTCCATTGGCGTGATCAATACCTGCAGTCATGGCTGTGCTTTGTCCGTAATTTTTTCTCAGTTCAACCAGCCTGGTACGTTCGTCTGCATTTTCTAAAATTCTTTTTTTTGTGGCATCGGTAGAGCCATCGTCCACTAAAACAATTTCGTAATCCAAATTGGCCAATGCATTGCGAACGGCTTCCAGTAAAGGCTGAATATTGTCCTCTTCATTCATTACCGGAATAACAAGAGATAGTTCTTTCATATCAGAAGCGGCAAAATTACAGCGAAATAGCAGAGCAATGAAGCAGATGACCGGAGGTTATTTCACAATGTTTTTAGAAAACCGGTTGGCTTGTGATTGAGTTAAATGGTCGATCATAGCCTGTTTCGAAATTTTTAAGAAAGAAGACACTATAAAAGAAGAGGTTGCACCAATGTGCAACCTCTGTCTACATTCAAATGAGAAATTACTGCTTACTGTTTTGCCGCATTCGTTGAAGTCGAATTCATTTCGTTTTTGGTAGCTGTATAGAAAACCAGTTTGGTCTTTGTTTTTGTTTTGCTGGTAGGTGTTTTTGTTTTCACCTTAACCTCGTTATTATTAGCAGCAACATCTGTATCATCTGTTGTTGTATTGGCATTGCTGAAAATAGCTGTAGGATCGGCTTCATCATAAGCTTTACCTAAGGCCACGTTCAATGTGTTTGTTGACGGATCAAAGAATAAAGTGCCTTCAGGAATTTGTTTTCCGTCTTCGGCTTTTTGAGAAATGATCCGGTAAGTACCGGGCGATTTTTTCAAATAAGCTTTAAAAGTTCCTTCAGGTAAACCTGCAACCCAAATCACACCTTTGTTTGCTGAATCCAAACTAATGGTTACTGCTTGTGTACTGTCATTGGTTGTGGTTAAGTGATAAGTACCTAAAACCGGGAATGTTTTTTCAATGGTTAAGGCTTCCGGCATTGGCTGCATTTGATATTTGGCGTGGATCGAGTCAACTGTTGACTGTGCATTTACTGACGCTGTAATAAACAAAGCTGCAATGAACAGAAAAATGGTGTTTTTCATATTGTAGTCATTTAATTTTTTGGGAAAGGTTTTGCCCCTACTTACGGAATACTGTGCCAAAATTTAAAATCGCCATAAAATTTTTTGAGCCAACTGGGCTTGTTAAATTTTTTAGCAAAATCAAAGGCTGCTGTATCTTCGCTGACATTGATTTTTTGAAGGAGACCATGAAAAAACAAGAGTTGCCAGCAAATGGCGTTCAGGAGTTCATAGAAGTTTACGGGGCAAAAGAGCATAATTTAAAGAATGTTGATATTGCAATTCCCAAGAATAAATTGGTAGTAATAACAGGCATTAGCGGCAGCGGCAAGTCTTCACTTGCTTTTGATACCATTTATTCCGAAGGGCAGCGTCGCTATATGGAAACCTTCGGTGCTTATGCAAGGCAATTCATTGGTGAAATGGAGCGGCCTGATGTAGATAAGATCACCGGGCTTTCTCCCGTAATTTCAATCGAACAAAAAACAACCAATAAAAATCCAAGGTCTACAGTAGGCACGGTCACAGAGGTGTACGATTTTCTGCGTTTGTTATTTGCCAGGGCCAGCGAAGCCTATTCTTATAATACAGGAAAGAAAATGGTACGCTGGAGCGAAGATGAGATCGTGAATAATATTTTCAAACGCTTCGATGGTTGTAAGATTACATTATTAGCTCCATTGGTAAGAGGGAGAAAGGGACATTACCGTGAGTTGTTTGAAGAAGTTCGTAAGAAAGGATTTTTGAAGGTAAGAGTTGATGGGGAAGTAAAAGACCTTACTCCAAAAATGCAGGTTGACCGTTATAAGATTCACGATATTGAATTAGTGATTGACCGCCTGAAAGTAACAAAGGATATGCGGACACGGATCAGTCAAAGTGTTCAGCAATCGTTGAAGTTGGGCAAAGATTTAATGTTTGTTTTGTTTGAAAACGACAAAGGCAAAACCGGCGAAGCTGCCTATAGTAGACAACTAATGTGCGAAGACACAGGAATTAGTTATGAAGAGCCTTCTCCTAATTCGTTTTCATTTAATTCTCCTTATGGGGCTTGTCCAACCTGCAAAGGATTAGGACAAGTATATACGGTTGATATGAATGCGATCATCCCTGATGATAGTTTAAGCATTAACGAAGGCGGTATTGCTCCTTTGGGGGGCGAAAGAGAAGCCTATATTTTCAGACAGGTTCAAACGCTTGCTAAGAAAAATAAATTTAGTTTAGATACTGCTGTTAAGAACTTACCAGAGAAAGCACTCAATCTTATTTTATACGGAAAAGAAAATGGCGTATCGGAAGATGAATTGCAGTTTGATGATGAAGCCATTGATGGCAGTGTTTATGCAGGTGAATTTGAAGGTGTGGTAAACCAGGTAAAACGTTGGTTTGCTACCAGCACCAGCGAAGCCATTCAACGCTGGGCGGAAGGCTTTATGCAGTTAACTACTTGTAAAACTTGTAATGGAACAAGATTAAAAAAAGAAAGCCTTTGGTTTAAAGTTGATAAAAAAAATATTGCTGAACTCAGTACCATGGACCTGGTTCAGTTGATAAAATGGTTTGATGGAATTGAAAGC
>JAGIAB010000021.1 GCA_017745135.1 Flavisolibacter sp. | reverse complement strand
AACGCCAAGCCCTCTTCGTTAGGGAATAACTCCAAAAGGTCATCAATGGAAAAACAAACGAAACCACCTCTTATCAACAAAGACATCCAAGCCTACAACAACACCCAGTCAAAAAACGACAAAGCCATTTGCGATTTACTGGCACAGGAAATCAGCAACTACTTACCCGAAGCCGAAAACAAAATCTGGCACCGGCATCCTGTGTGGTTTTTAGATGGCAATCCAATTACAGGTTACAGCAAACTAAAAGATGGTATCCGCCTTATGTTCTGGAGCGGCGTAAGTTTTGAGGAAGAAGGCTTAAAGCCCGGAACAGGAAAATTTAAGGACGCTTCTATTACTTACACATCCGTTGAAGAGATCAATACCAAAGATTTAAAACGCTGGCTGAAAAAATCAAAAACCATTCAATGGGATTATAAGAATATTGTTAAGCGTAAAGGCGTGTTGGAACGATTGGTTTAGCTTCGGCAGAAATTCTCTCTTCTGTTATTTTGATTTTTTCTTCGGATCAAGTGAAGTGTGAAATATCGATACAACATGAACCGACTTTTTGGACTTCAAAACTTTGTAAATGATCAAATAGGGAAATACAGGAACAACAGCCTCGTGATAGTTTTTATATCGTTTAGGAAACCGCAAAGGATTTGTTTCAATCTTTCTAAACTGTGTGACTATTTCCTTGACAAAGCGATCACCAAGTCCTTACTGCCTGTCTTCATACCAATCCCAGGCTTGTGCAATTTCTTTTTGTGCTTTTGAAGAAATAAGGATTGTAAAGGCAGGGCTATTTGCCATACTTTTTTGTGCGGAGTTTGCCGATAGATTTTTCTAACTGGTTAATGGCATAGCCTTTATCTGTTCCATTATCGAGTGCTTTGGAGCGGGAATCGACTTCTTTAATGAATTGCTTATCCTTCCACCATTCTGCAGTCTGCTCAATCTCATTCTCAAGCAAATCATAAATGGCCTGAAGTTTTTTATCATCAGCGACTCTAATATAGTCGTAAAGCTTATTCCGTATTGCTGCACTACTCATGATTCAAATTTACTAAAAGAACAAAGTAATGCAATCTGTTTTCCTGTTTCAAATTGCCTTGTTCTTTCGCAACAAGTTTGTTCTTTTCGACCTCAGAGTTTTTAGATATGAAACTAGTATCACGCAGAGGCGCAGAGAACGCCGAGGAAAACTCCCTTCGAACTCCGCGTCTCTGCGTGAAATCATCACTTGACCAATTTAAACGCCGCTTCTTTCACCTCATTCGAATTTGTCCCAATCTGCACTTCAAAATCTCCCGGTTCGACAATCCATTTCAGATCGCTGTTATAAAAACTTAATTCTTCTTTACCAATTGTAAAATTCACCTGCCGGCTTTCGCCTTTTTTCAGAAATATCTTTTGAAAGCCTTTGAGCTTTTTTACCGGCTGCGCAATCGATGCCACAGGATCGACAATGTATAACTGCACCACTTCTTCACCGTCGTAATTGCCGGTGTTGGTAACAGTAACTGATGCCGTAATTTTTTCAGTTGACCTCATTTGATTTTTACTAAGCTTAATATCGCCATAACTAAAATTGGTATAGCTTAACCCATAACCAAAAGGATATAAAGGACTGTTCGGCACGTCGAGGTAATTGGAGCGGAACTTATCCCATTCAGAAGTCGTTGACTGTGGACGCCCTGTATTTTTATGATTGTAGTAAACAGGAATTTGTCCAACGTCTCTCGGAAAACTCATGGTCAGTTTGCCGGATGGATTGTAATCGCCGAACAACACATCAGCAATGGCATTGCCTGCTTCGTGGCCGGGATGCCAAACCTGCAACAATGAACTGGCTATTTCCGTTTCTCTATTTAAGATCAAAGGCCTTCCGCTCATTACTACTATCACCAATGGCTTTCCTATTTTTGCCAAAGCTTCCAGCAAATTTTTCTGGCTTTGCGGGATTGTAATATCTGTGCGGCTTGCTGCTTCACCACTCATTTCAGATGCTTCACCAACAACAGCAACAATTACATCGGCCCTGTTAGCAGTAGCCACCGCATCATTCAAAAGTTGTTCAGGCGTACCCGGACCAACATCCACTTTTTCACCAAAGACATTTACTTTTTTGGCAAGTGTGGTATCATCGGTAATGTTTGCCCCTTTCGAATACAAAACCGTAACGCCGTTGCCACCAACATTTTTCATTCCCTCAAAAACAGGAATAGAAGTTTGAGCATCGCCGCTCACGGCCCAGGTGCCAAGCATATTGCTTTTGTTGTTAGCCAAAGGACCGATTAAAGCAATAGTTCCAGATCTTTTCAACGGCAAGGTTTGATTGCTGTTCTTAAGCAACACGGCTGCATGTGCTCCAAAATATCTTGACGCCGCTCTTTTGTCGGCACTCATTACTTCATTCTTTGCCCTTGTTGGATTGCAGTAGCGGTAAGGATCATCAAACAAACCCAATTTATATTTTGCTTCAAGAATTCTTCGACAGGCATCATCAATTTGTTTTTGCGTGACCTTTCCTTGCTGCAAAGATTTTTTCAGCGTCGTCAAAAATCCTTCTCCCACCATATCCATATCGGTACCTGCATTCAGCGCCAATGCCGATACGGCCTGCAGATCACCCATGCCATGTTCAACCATTTCGTTGATAGCTGTATAGTCCGTTACAACAAATCCTTTAAAGCTCCATTGCTTTCTCAACAAATCGGTCAATAGCCATTTATTGCCTGTTGCAGGAATTCCATCAATCACATTAAACGAAGTCATTACGCTTCCACTACCCGCATCTATCGCTGCTTTGTATGGAGGCAAATAATATTCATACATGGCGAGGCGGCTCATATCAACTGTATTGTAATCTCTTCCGCCTTCGGCAGCGCCGTACAAGGCAAAATGTTTTACACAAGCCATGGCGGTGGTATCAGCAGCTAAATTTTTTCCCTGGTAACCCCTGACCATTGCAGCAGAAATCTGCGAACCGAGATAAGTGTCCTCACCGGAACCTTCTGCAACACGTCCCCAGCGTGGATCGCGGGCAATGTCCACCATTGGAGAAAATACCCAGCACAACCCATCGGCTGTGGCTTCATTGGCGGCTACTCTTGCACTGCGTTCAATCATTGGAATGTCCCAACTGCATGACAAGCCCAATGGAATAGGCCAGGTTGTTTTATATCCATGAATTACATCTGAGCCAAAGAAAAGCGGAATTTTCAAACGGCTTGTGGTTATTGCCAGTTCCTGAACTCTCCTGATGTTATCAACGCCAATCACTCCAAACATTCCTCCCACTTTTCCTTCCCTGATTTTTGTTTCAACATCGGTGTTGACTACAGCGCCGGTTGCAATGCCACCGCCCGGTGTTGGCAAATTCAGTTGACCGATTTTTTCATCCACGGTCATTTTGCTCATCAGGTTATTGATGAAGGCATTCATCTTTGCATCGTTCTGTTGTGCATTTGTTGTGATCGAAAGAAGGATCACCGCACCCAATAAAATTCTTCTAAGCATAGTATTTGTTTGTAAGAACATTTTTTTGTAGTTGACAGATTTATTTTTATGAACTGATCTGCATTACTACTATTTGGTTTTTGTTGCGTCGCTCCGTTCATCGTTCAGTAATTCTCATCATCAAAGTCCGAACAATCTTTACTGGTTTCAAAGATTAATAACAGCAAAGTGTTTTTTTGAACCACAGGGACACAAAGGACACAGAGAGACACGGAGGAAGAAACTCTCTCTGTGAAACTCCGCGCCTCTGTGTCTCTCTGGTTCAAACTTCCTGGAATGGAAAAGTTTTTCAATCAGTAATGAAACTGGCAATATGCCGAATAGAATTACCGAACGCAGAAGTGAGTGACACAACGAATGATGATAGTAGCAGCGACGATGGTTACATAATCATCAACTCTATTTTAAAGAACTAAATCAATATTTATTCACCACATCACTCCATCATTTTATCAGCACGGGTTGAATCTTTTTTTGCCAGATAGCATAACCTTTTGCGTTCATGTGCAAATTGTCCTCAACAAATAGATCCGGCATTGGTTTACCATCAGGACCTAACATGTCATTCCAAACACTGACAAACTGCGCATTGTTCTGGTTCTTCAAAAAATTTTCAATAAGATCATTAACAGCCATTGCTTTTTCTTTTAAATACCACCGCGACGGGCTTGGCTTTAACGAGATATAGACCACAGGAACATTGGGATAAACAGCTCTTATTTCTGAATACAGGTTTTGAAAGCGATTAAATACAGTTGTTGCCGTTATGGTATCCGATGAGGCCACATCGTTTTCACCACAATAGATCACAATTTGCTTTGGATCATATTTGAATATCACATCTTCTTCATAACGTAATACATCAGCCAGCGTAGAACCGCCAAAGCCGCGATTAAGAATGTTATATCCCGGAAAATAATCCTGAACATCCGACCACCGGGTAAAAGAAGAACTTCCTATAAACAAAATGGGATGAGCAGGAGGTGCCTGAATGCTGTCCTGCTTTCTGAAGTTTTGTATATCCTGCCAGAACGCAGGCTTAGAATTTTGTGCAACTGCTTCAACACATAAAAAGATCAATAGTAAGGTCAGGATGCGTTTCATATTATTCAACTTTAATTACAGGAAATTTTTGAGATACGCCGTTTTCATTAATGACTTCTATCGTAAAGTAATAGATCTTGAGTTTATCCATTGATTTGAACCAATACTCATTGGAAGTATTACCCATCACCATGATGCAGTTGTACAATTTATCAGGCGCAATGCCGTAATAAATATTGTAAGCATAGGCGTTGCTCACAGGATTCCACCTGATCCATCCACTTCGTTTATCCTTTTCGGTTCGCAAAACAAAAAATGTTTTAACTGCATCAGGTTTTGCTCCATTACCGTTTCCAAAAACACGCAGGCCGCTGATGGCAAATTTGCCTGTAGGCATGTGAATGTTTTCTAGCCTGATAAATCTCGCCTGTACTGGTTTTTCTAATTCAACATAATCATGAGGAACATCGGTTTTGTTGTTGCTCTTATCAACCAGCACAGTCCACTTTTTACCATCAATTGAAGAATAGAGTTTGTATTGATGATACTGATCTGTGAATTTTCCTAAACGATTGCTGTCCACATCCTGGTCGGCATAATTGATTTGAATGGCATTGACGGTTGACACATTCCCTAAATCAGATTGTATCCATTCGCCTTTGTTGCCTGTTGCGGCGCTCCAGTAGGTTTTAATGTCTTCATCGTTGGCGTTGTTAGGATGATAACCACCAAGTATTGACGAGACGCTAATTGGCTTTTTGTAATTGAGGAGCATCCAGCCTGTGAAAGCGCCAGGCCGGCCCATCCCCGACCCTTCCCGGTGGGAAGGGCCATCTGCCGCACTAACCTCGCTTAACGAAGAGTAACTATTATTAGCATCTTGCTTAAGCGAGGGCTGTGAGTTGGCAGCTCCCTTCTCCATCTTTGATGGAGAAGGGTTAGGGATGAGGTGCGGATAATCGCCAAAAGCCGTATTGCACCACATCACATCATCTTTATCAAAACCGGCGGGCCAGATTCCTATTCTTCTTTCGAAATTATTTTTTACTGAAAGCATGATGGTGCTCACATGCCAGTAGTTTCCGGAATTATCCTGGTAAGTAGCACCATGTCCTGCTCCTCTTGCAAAGCCACCCAACTTCATGCTTAAAGGATCGGATTGAGGTTGTGTGTTTGCCCCGTCAAACAAAGGCTTGTCTCCAACCACAACTCCATCGACATAACCACTGAATTCTGTTCCCGGCGCACCGTATTGAAAATAATATTTGCCATTATGTTTCGTCATCCAGGCACCTTCGATAAAGGGATCCAAAAAAGTATTGTCATTATGTTCACCGAAACGCTGCCAGCCATATCGCCAATCTTCCAACAAATACATTGGTGTGCGGGTGCCTTTTGGCTTCATTGTTTTCCTGTCCAATTCAATTCCATAGGTTGGGTAACGATTACTGCTACCGTTATACATATACAATCTTCCATCATCATCAGTAAAGAAGGCAGGGTCCCATCCGCCAATTTCAAAGGAATCTACCAGCGGTTTCCATTCATTGGCTTTGGGATTGGTGCTCATCCAAATGGTAAAATTGGAAGTATAGGTTGAACCAAAGACAATCATGGTATCACCAATAATTCCAACAGCAGGTGCACATAATTCATCATAAGTACCGGTATTCCATGGACGCAAAAACTTTTTTGAGATAAAATTCCATTTCAACATATCACTGCTCCACCAATAACCCCATTGGTTGGTGGAGAACAAATAATAATCGCCTTTATAATTTACAATAACAGGATCGGCAGTGGCACGGTGCCTTCCCCATTCACTAAAGTTTGGAATGGGCGTATAACCATAATCAGTGTTGATGGGATTGCAATAGGTTTTCTGTTGGGCATGCCCATTGAGAAAAAGAAAAAATAAAACAGCAAGAACGAAATATTTTTTCATTGAAGAAAGAAAGCTAATGGTTCTTAAAATAAATTTTACTGATGATGATCAATTCTTAATCATTTTGCCTGCGAAGCGAAACGCTTTACACAGCACTTTAGAAATCATTTCAACCAGGGACTTTGAAATCCTAATTTCTTTAAACCGTTTTGCACTTCGGGAACACTCATAAATAATTTCCATAGCAAACCGGTTCTGTAATTTTCTATCATCACCACGATGGGCCCCTGGTCAATTGCCAGATAAGATTGTGCATACCAGTCCTTCGACTCACTAAAGCCGTCTACAAATCCGTATTGTCCCCAAATCTTATCCCCGAGGTCATTATAAAAATGTTTCAGGGCTTTCATTGATTTATCCGGCGTATACGGAAACGATGAAAGCGCTGCTGTGGGTGCAATTACTCCCACATCATTGGTTGGAGAACTGGCTGTATAACCATTGGGAATATCGCTTGCCGATAATCCCCAGCATTGATCGCTATAACCATACCAGCCCTTTGGATTGGCTTTGCAGTATTCGTAATTAATTTTTGTGTGATTGATCGTCTGCGATTGATAGCTGGCGTATTGATCAACCAAACCATTTGGATTAATACCCATGAAGGAATAATGTTCAAAAAATAAAGGACCGCCAAGATTTTCTCCCAATGGCAACTGATAACCATAATACGTGTTACCATTTTTTATTGCTCCATTTCTTGCAAAACCACTATCGTAAACCGGTTTGGAAATACCATGCGTTGCTGAAGATGCGGCGAGCACATAAGTAATTAATGTTTCATTCCAACCTTGTACCGGCAGGTTCATAATAAATCCTTTGTCAGGACTCCAATGCCAGTACAAAACTTTTTTTCCCTGCCGGAAAAAATCCCAGTCGACATTGTTCCATATGGTATTGATATCATTCCTTAAATTGGTTTCCGCTGCATCGCTACCATTAAAATATTGTCTTGCTGTGAGCAGTCCCATTACCAGGAAAGAAGTTTCCACAAGATCGGCACCATTGTCATTTGTGGAAAAAGGAATGACTGCTCCTGTAGTGCCATTCAGCCAGTGAGGAAAAGCACCTTTAAATTTTTGCGCTGTATTTTTCAAAAAAGAAACAATGGTTTGCATTCTTGCCAGGCCCTGTGACCGTGTAATAAATCCACGATGAATGCCAGTAATAATTGCCATGATTCCAAAACCAGAACCACCTGACGTTACTGTTTCGCCAGAAGTATTTCTTTCTCTTGCTAATCCGCTAACCGGGTGTGCAAAATCCCAAAAATATTTAAAGGTTTGCTGCTGCACCAATTGCACCAGGGCTGTATCCGATACCTGAGGAAATTTATCTAACGGGTCGTATTGGGTCATGAAGTTTAAATCTACTCTGCCTGACAAAGCTTTGCCTGAAACTGATTTTAGCAAAGTGCTGATCGAAAAAATATATTCATTCAAATAATTGATGTTATTGGAAGGTGTAATAACGATGGTACTATCATTGTTTTGATAGGACACACTGAAAGGAATGTTGGAGGCGCCCTGTGATTTATTAGTAAAAGCTATTGCTGATGGCACACTGTTCCTATCAACTTTATCGGTGAACGATATTCGAATCACCGGGTTATTGTTAACTCCATACAATATTTGCGTTGAAGTAAAGTTTGAAGAGTTGATCGTTTGTGTCACTACATCAAAATTTGATGAAGCGGGTGGGGGTGTTGGTGGCGGCTGTGAAGATGAAGGAGACTTTTTGCATTGACTAAAACCCATCATCACAACGCTCATCAATATGAACAAGCTCTTAAATGCCTTCCCACTTTTTTTCACAACGCTCATAATTATTATTGTAAACACAAGTCTTTCAAACTTCAACTTAAAAAAATAAGGGTGCAAGAAATTAGTACACTCCGCTATAATTCATGCACCCTAAACTTAGACTGAAACGTTTTTAGAATCCTTTGTTTTGCAAGGCATACAGGGCCATTATTTCATCGGCCGTAAGTACTTTATTGAAAACCCTGAACTCATCCAGGTTTCCGCTCAATGAATTCATCCAGCCATTTGCTGTATTGGTAGCATCATTAGGACCACCTAATGTAAAACTGTCTGCAGCGCCAAAGTTTTCCTGCGGTTTGATTGAGAAATCAACGCTTTGCGGTAATACTACACCATCTACATACACCCTCATTGCACCAGACGCACCATCGTAAGAAATAGCCAATTGATGCCAGTTACCATCCAGCATTCGCGGCCATACTTTCCCCTTATCAAACCACTGGTCCATAAGGCCTATTTTGCCAAGTGTATTGGTAGCATTATCAGGCTGATCGAACAGCATAAAAAATTTAGTTTGTTCCCACGAGAAACCAGCGGCATTTAATGAAAAAGGCATAAATGTAGTTGGGCTGTTGGCTAAACTTGCTGGTTGCTGAATCCAGCACACCATTGTAAAGCTTTTAAGATTGGCAATTGCATTCGTTACATTTGAATTGATGTAACCTCTGTCTTTTACCTGCACCGCCTGTCCTATCTTACCGGGAACAAAACTTATTCCGGATGCATTAACAGGAGTACCTGTCACTTTTGATACACTGTCAACATACCCGCCGTTGAAAGCCCAGTAAGCAACCAAATTAGCAGCCGCCACTTGTGAGGAAGTAGCATACCCATTCACCGGAACAAAAAAGGATTTTTCTTCTCCGTAAGTAATTCCCTTTTCATTAATAGCATAAGCCCTGTAATAATACTTTTCGAGTAAAGACAAGCCCGTTAAGTTAACAGAGTAATTTCCTGATATGGTATAGTTGCGAACCCTTGTCTTGGAAGTATCCACGTTAGGAGTGGTACTATAAACAATACCTGCTTCAGTCACAATGGAACCGCCATCATTAGTAATGTTTCCACCTACAGTTGCACTGGTGCCATTAATATTCGTAGGATCTTTGGTACTGATGGCAGGGACTACAGGATTCACTGTTATTCCACTACCCTCACCTGTTTTTTTACACCCCGCAATACTCAAAGCAATCATCACCATAACCAAAAAATAAATGTTGTATTTCATGATAAGCATTTGAATAAGTTAATGAATGTCATTTTCCTTTTCCCTGCAAAACCATCAAGGCCTGGATGTCAGACGCACTTAATGCCTTGTTGTAAATCCTTACTTCGTCTAATTGTCCTGTGAGGTAACCCGCCCAGCTTTGTACACCACCGGCAGTTCCTAGACTTGGATTCGTTTGAAATTGTGATGTACCAAAAATGAGCTTAGTTGCAGTAGCAGGAAAAACAATGTTACCCAATCCGGCTTGAGTTTGTGAAGCAATCACATTGCCATTTTGATATAAGGTAAAAGTAGAAGTGGCCGCATCGTAAGTCAATGCAATATTCTGCCATCCGCTCCACGGATTTGAAACGAATCCGTTAGTAAACCATACTTCGCTTTGTCCATTGAAGTGTACTTTCAAATTGGCAGTAGCATCCGTGCGTCCTCCATTTTCATAAAACATATCCAAAGCACCCCAAAACTGGTCGTCGCGGGAGATAGTGATCGGAGTAATGATACCGCTGGTATTTGGTGTTTTCAACCAATAATCAATAGTAAAACTGTTTAAATTTTTAATAGCATTGGGCAGATCAGAGATTACATAACCTTTATCGGCACCTTGTAAAGCCTGGCCCTTAAAACCACCGGTAAAGCTTGTATTAACATTTGTGGCAACAACTTTTGAAATGCTATCAATATAACTGCCATCAAAAGCCCAATAGCCAACAAGACTACCTGCGCCAATTGCCGACGACGAAGTGTAACCATTTACAGTGAAGGCAGGCTGATAGGTTTTGGGATCATATTTTTTATAGCAGGAAGTGAAAAGCATACCACTAATAACCAGTAGTGGTAAAAACTTTTTTATGAAACTATTTTTCATGATCATCGTTTGAAGTTTTAAGAATTAATATCCCGGGTTTTGCGTCAGTGTACCAGCACTCAAATCAATTTCGCTTTGCGGGACGGGCCATACTTCATTTTTGTTTTTCTTCCAGCCTAAAGGACCAAATACCTGTTCTCCCCTGCCCTGGCGTATCACATCAAAATACCGGTCGAATTCCATTGCCAGTTCCACTCTTCTTTCTCTCCAGATTGCTTCACGAAGTGCAGCCTTATCGGTTGTAGTTACTTTAGGCAATATGGTGTTGTCACCAGCCCTCGCTCTTGCTCGCACTTGTTCCAGCGCATCTATTGCTGCTGCACTGTTTCCTAGCTCGTTGTTGGCTTCCGCATTCATCAGCAGCACCTCGGCATAACGTATCACTCTTATGTTTTGTTCCGCACCTTCGGTACAAGTTTGATTCTTGGGATGACTAAACGGCACATAAGATTTTTGATTGTACATCGGGTTGGGAACGGTATTCGGAATATTATCGCCTTCAGGTGTGGTTTCGCCCCTGAAAATAATAGTAGCGTCCCTGCGGGGATCACCCGGTTCATAAGCATTTGCGAGGTTAGTAGTAGGAACATTGAATCCCCATCCACCGCGGGCAACACTTCTTACTCCCTGCACCTGCGAATACTGAGAGTTGGAGGCATCACAATTACCGGGAACAAGAGCCGCATTAATTTCAAAGACTGATTCGGAATTGAATTCATTTTCAATTCTGAAAAGCTTTTCGTAATTGGGAAACAAAGAGTAAACACCCAATGCAATTACCTGATCGGTGAAGGTTTTTACATCGTTCCATTTATTTTGATACATCGCCACTTTTGCATGCAGGGCCAGTGCAGCACCTTTTGTAGCTCTTTGCACCTCTGCACCAGTATAACTAACCGGCAATACAGCGGCAGCATCTGTAAGATCTTGTTCAATAGCAGTCCAAACCTGTGCTTTCGGAGTTCTCGGCAAATTGTATTCCGTTGCATCTTTAGGTACATGCAACCGCAAAGGCACATCACCAAAGGCACGCACCAATCTGAAATATTCGTAGGCCCTTATAAATTTTGCTTCTGCTATGTAGCGGGCTTTCAGGTTGGCATCCATGTTAATGGCAGGAATATTATCAATAACCTGGTTACATAAATTGATGGTCTGATATCTTCCATTCCAGAAATCGGATAATTGTCCCTGAGTAGAAGTGACTGTAAAATTGTTGTACATATTCATAAACGGAACCGAACCATCAGAAGGGTCGCTTCCTGTTTCTGTATCGTCTGAACCCAGGCTTTCAATAGCAATGGGTGCAAAGGCTACTTCAGTCCAACCTCTCAGGTTGGCATAAATGGATCTGACTGCTTTTGCCGCATCTTCTTCAGATGTCCAAAATTGTTCGGCAGGTTGTTGGCCCTGGGGTGGCACTTCCAAAAAACTTTTCCTGCAGCTTGCAATCAGAATTAGTGACCCTATTCCAACTACAGCTATGATTTTATTATTCATTTTCATGATTCACCAGTTAATTGTTAGAAAGTAAGGTTAACACCAAAATTGTAGGTGGCATACAATGGATAAACATCCACATCTACACCAGCTCTTGTTGGAGAACTTCCAACTTCAGGGGTAAAGCCTCTGTATTTGAAAAAGTTCAAAGGATTTTGAGCATTGGCAAATACTCTCAACTTGTTGATCCTCCACCTTTCGGTAATAGAGCGGCTTAATGTATAACCCAATTGTGCATTTCTTACTCTGAAATAACTTCCATCTTCCACATAAAATGAATTGGCTCTTGGATTCTGTCCCCCGGCGAGATAAACAGAAGGATACAGGGTTGACGTTCCCTGTCCATGCCAGCGGTTCTTATAAAAATCTTCCGTGAAATTTTCCGTACCAAAACGAAGGGCAAGGTTGGCATTATAGATGTCTACTCCCGCTATGCCCTGGAAGTCCAGCGACAAATCAAATTGACCGTACGTAAAACTTGTGTTGAATCCATACGTGTATTTTGGATTAGGGTTTCCTAAAACCACGCGGTCTTTATCGTCAATGACTCCATCTTCATTGATATCAGCCATTTTTAAATCACCGGCCCTTGCATTCGGCATTAAAACGGTACCGTTCTTCGAAACATAGTTTTGAACTTCGGCTGCTGACTGGAACACACCAATTACTTTGAGGCCAACAAACTGGCCGATTGGTTGCCCTTGAATTGTTCTTGTATTAAAATTGTTAGACCCGGTAGTACCTACTGCCTGGTAAATAGGGTTGGTTCCTGTAGAAACGTTCAGCACTTTGTTATTGTTGATGCCAAGATTTCCACTTAAAGAGTACGACAGCTTTTTATTCAGGGCATTGTCTTTCCAGTTGAGCGCAATTTCAAAACCGCGGTTTTGGTAAGTTGCCTGATTGCCGATTATTGTACCGCCTGAAGTTCCCAGGGAGCCTAAAATCGGGATGGCAAAAATTCCTTTCACTGTTTTCTTGTTATAAAAAACGATTTCAGTATACAGCTTATTTTTAAGCAAGCTTGCCTCCAATCCGATGTCTGTACCAACTCCCTTTTCCCAATAAGTTGTAGGAGGAACAATAGTATTGATATTAGCCCCCGGAGCAGTGGTTCCATTTCCACCTACATAAATAAATTGAGGGATTTGAGTAACAGTGCGAACTGAAAGGTTTGCTGGAACTGATCGATTTCCAACCTGTCCCCAGCTTCCTCTTAATTTTAAATTGTTGAAGATGGATTGTCCATTCATAAATTTTTCTTCTGTAATAACCCAACCTACACCAACAGAAGGAAAATATCCCCAACGGTTTTCTTTAGCAAATTTTGATGAACCGTCAGCCCTTAGGGTTGCGGTAAGTAAATATTTATTTTGAAAAGAATAGTTTACTCTTCCAAAATAAGAAGCTACATTATCATATAATGGGAATTCATTAACCCTTGAGTCTATTACATTCCAGTTAGTTCCAAGACTCAGGTAATGGGCATCGCTGTTATTCGGCACATTGTCTGCACTTGAAATAGTCTGATCAAATTTATATGACTGTGCACCTTGTCCGACGAGCACTCTTACATTATGATCACCAAAACGGTTATCATAGGTAAGTGTATTTTCTAAAATCCAGTTACGGGTCTTGGCATCGGTTAAAGTAAGTTTACTAATTGAATTTCGTTGAGCAAGAGTAGCAGCATACACAGGATTATAATTTCTTGCTTCATTTTGTCCGAAATCACCACCTATGCTTGTATGGAAGGTAAAATATTTTGCAAATTTCAGATCTGCATACATAGTTCCGGTTAAACGGTAGTTTTTAGATTTCTGATTGAAGAAATCAAGTGTTACCTGCGGATTAAAATTGGCTGAACTGGTGACATTAAAATCATTCGGATCACCATAAGTGCCATCGGCATAATACACAGGTACTATTGGAACCGATGCGTACAACTGGTGAAAAATACTTCCGGGAATATCGGTTGATTTATTCATCGAACCGGTGATGACATAACCAAGCTTCAAAGGAGTGAATACCTGGAAGTCGTTTTGCAATTTGGCCGTGTACCTGTCGAAACGGTTCTTTTCAACAATACCATCCTGCATCAGGTAACCTAGTGAAAAATTATACGTAGATCTTTCTGAACCACCGCTAACCGAAACCTGGTGATTGGTCGTTAGTGCATCTCTCAAAATCCGGTGGTACCAGTCGGTAGTTCCATAGCTATTGGGGTCTTTATACCGACCGGCAATGCCGCCAATAGCGTCCAACTCATTCACCATTTGAGCATACTGCGGACCGTTTGCCATTTTCACTTCATTGGTAACTACCTGGTTGCCTACATAACCGTTATAGTTAACTACAGGTTTGGCATTCCTTCCCTTTCTTGTAGTAACCAACACCACACCGTTTGCAGCCCTGATACCATAGATAGCTTCGGAAGAAGCATCTTTTAAAATGCTCATGGTTTCGATATCGGCAGGATTTAAAAAGCTGATATCATCATACCAAACACCATCCACCACGTATAAAGGATTGGCATTACCGTAAACTGTTCCCACACCACGAATCCGTATTTGCGGAGAAGCGCCGGGTGCACCGCTGTTGGTAATTTGAACACCGGCCACTCTTCCCTGCAAACCACTGATCGGATTCATCACTGGTTGCCTGGAAACTTCTTCTCCCCTGATTTGCGTAACGGTACCTGTTACATCTACTTTTCTTTGCGTACCATAACCTACTACCACAACCTGGTCAAGCTGGTTTGCAGAAGCTACCAATGAAACATTGATAGTGGTTCTGCCGCCAACATTTACTTCCTGCGTAGTATATCCAACATAGCTAAAAACCAAAACCGAATTTTCTTCAGGAACAGAGATAGCATAATTGCCTGCATCATCTGTAACAGTACCTGTGGCGCTACCTTTTATGGTTACAGAAACACCAGCAAGGGCCACGCCATTAGTTCCGGTAACTTTTCCCGACACACGTATATCCGGAATTACTGTTTTACTATCATCTCCAATTGCCTTCAACACTATAAGATTGCTGTTTAAAATGCGGTAGCTAATGCCATTTGCCACCAGTATTTTATCCAGAACAGCAGTGATCTCTGCATCTTTTACATTGAGATCGACCTTTGGTTTATTGGCAATAACAGATTCGTTGTATAAAAAATGATAATCGCTTTTTCTTTCAATGACCGCTAATGCTTTTTTTAAATCGGCGGACTGAAAGTTTACGGTGATTTTTTCCTGGGACCTGGCAGAAACCTGCATGAAGGCAAGCAGAATGAACAGGAAGGTGAGTTTCACTCTACGAAGTTCCGGTAAACAAAAGAGCCTAAAATCTGCAGCATCATTTTCTCGTTTTTTCATACTAAACAATTATGAGGTTAATGATTTTAGTATCAGTCAATCGTTTCGTTTTGAAGAGCAGCCTGATTAAGATGTATTCATATAGCAATCGTTTATTTGAGTTACTGTGTAATAGTGACCTGTTTCCCTTTGATAGAATAATGAAATTTGGTTGAGTATTGTAACGCCGTTAATGCCTCCTGAATAGTTTCGGTTGTAAACGTTCCGCTCAAACGCTCACTGGCAATTTCTTCATCCCTGATTTCGATGGTGAATCCGTACCATCTTTCCATTTTACGAGCAATATCACTGAACGTCTCATCCTGAAAGATCAACTCATTGCGCACCCACGATGTTTCAACAATAGTGGTATCATTGATGCGTGTCAATTCATCTATAACTATTTTAGGATCTTTCTTTTGTTCAACTTTTGCTTCCGCTTTTTCATTGACAACAATCAGTTTTTCATTCGGCTTTAAAACAATTGGTTCGCCGGGTCTTTTGTCAAGCGTCACTTCCACTCTTCCATGTATCAAGCTGGTTTCAGTTGTCTTGTCTTCGGGATAGGCTTTTACATTGAAAGCAGTTCCCAAAACTTTTATTTGAATATTGTTAGCACGAATAACAAATGGAACTGTGCTCTTTTTTACATCGAAAAAAGCTTCGCCAGTCAATGTGGTATTCCTGTTAGTGATGCCGAAGTGCTCATTGTAAGTGAGTTTGCTTCCGGCATTTAACCACACCACGGTACTATCAGGCAACACCAGTTTTGTTTTGGAGCCAAAAGGAGAAGAAACTTCGCTGTAATTTTTTTCGGAGGCGGAAAGGACATTTCTTTTATTGCTGCTCAACCAAACAAATCCTGCAATTAAAAACACTACAACAGCCGCAGCAGAATAGGCAAAAATATTTTTAACCTTATCCCGTTTTATACCTGAGTTAATTGAAGGAAGTTCGGGCTGAAGATCAACGCCAGCTTCTTTCATTCGCTGCAAATGCTGTTCGAATGCAAATTCGGATTCCTGTTTATCACCAGATGTAGTCTGCCACATGTGTTGAATGTGTTCAGCCTGGTAGGCCCAATCGGGATTCTGCTTCATCAGGCTTTCCAATTGATGCAATTCTTCTTCCGAAGCTTCGCCGGCTATCTTTTTAGCTAATAAATTCCAAAACAGGGTTTGATCCATAGCAGTCAATTATCCTACGGACAGGAAAAATTCAATTAACCCCCAAAAGATGGAAGATTTTTTTAACCGGCTTGTGTTTCCACAAACACGGGCCATAACTCTAATGTGGAAGAAGTTTCAGTTCATGATCCGTACAAAATCAAACCGGATGGATTCACTGATTTTTTTGATGGCTATGCCTATTTGATTTTCTATCGTTTTCAGCGAAAGGTTGAGCAGCTCGGCCACTTCTTTGTGTTTCAATCCATCTTCTCTGACGAGTTTAAAGATCAACTGGCATTTTGGCGGCAGGGCCTGAATAGCGGATTGAATGTTTTTTTGCATTTCAGAAGTGATCATCAATTGCTCGGGATCTGCGTAAATGTTTTTGGTATCTACAACGGCTTCGTCCAAAGAGAAATATTCCTGCTTTCTGTCTTTCAACGCCTTATTGATGGAAAGATTTTTTGTAGCGATGTAGATGTAAAGGTGAAAATTCTCAATACCCGGAAGCACTTTCCGGTTCATCCATATTTTCATGAACACATCTGAAACCACTTCTTCAGATGATTCTTTTGAATGCGTTATAGTGATGGAGAAATTGAGCAGGCGTTTGTGATAGAGCAAAAACAATTCTTTATAAGCGGCGGCATCGTCCTTATAAGCGATCGCAGTAATCAATTTCTTAAGCAAAGCAACTTCAACCATACGGCTAAAGGTTCACTCAAATCTAACAAAATTTGTAAACACAAAAGAAAACCGGTTGAAGCAACCGGTTTTACTATTATAAAGCAGAGAGTACTTTTTGCCTGATCTCGCTGATCGGAATTCTTTCCTGCTGCATGCTATCTCTGTAACGAATCGTCACTGTTCCATCTTCTTTTGTCTGATGATCGATGGTTACACAAAATGGTGTCCCGATGGCGTCCATTCTGCGGTAACGCTTACCAATCGTATCCTTCTCTTCATAAAAACATTTAAAATGCTCTTTGCATCCGTTCATAATGTCTCTTGCGATTTCAGGCAAACCATCTTTCTTCACCAATGGAAGTATCGCTAATTTGATCGGAGCCAGTTTTGCAGGGAACTTCAACACTACTCGGCTGTCTTTCTTTTCTTCTGTACTCAAATCCTGTTCTTCGTAGGCCTCACTCAAAACCATCATCACCGTTCTGTCAACACCAATAGAAGTTTCAATAACATAAGGAATATAATTGCCATAAGGCTTGCCGGTTGCAGGATCAATATCATTATCAAAATACTGCATTTTCTTTTTGCTGTATTCCTGGTGATTGCGCAGATCAAAATCAGTACGTGAGTGAATACCTTCTACTTCTTTAAAGCCAATTGGAAAATTGTATTCAATATCACAAGCTGCATCGGCATAGTGTGCCAGTTTTATATGATCATGAAAACGATAACGGTCTTCAGGAATTCCAAGGCTGGTATGCCATTTCATCCTTTCGGCTTTCCAGTATTCGTACCAATCTTTTTGTGTGCCAGGGCGAATAAAGAACTGCATTTCCATCTGCTCAAACTCACGCATGCGAAAGATGAATTGCCTTGCTACAATTTCATTGCGAAAAGCTTTCCCGATTTGTGCAATACCAAACGGAATTTTCATCCTTCCCGTTTTTTGCACGTTCAAAAAATTCACAAAAATTCCCTGTGCGGTTTCAGGTCGCAGGTAAACAATGTTTTCTTCTTCCGATGATACCGCACCAAACTCAGTAGAGAACATCAAATTAAACTGACGCACATCCGTCCAGTTAGCTGTTTTACTGATCGCACAAACAATTTTGTTGTTTTCAATCAGCTTTTTTAATCCTGCAAAATCATCCTTACTTAACAAGTCATCCATTTCCTTCTGCAAAATCTCCCCTTGCTCAGGATGACCGGCTTCTTCC
>JAGIAB010000219.1 GCA_017745135.1 Flavisolibacter sp. | reverse complement strand
GGTTCTTCGATCGCCAATGAGTTTAAAGATTTATTCAAATTATCAAATGCTAAATTAAATGATTCAGATATAGCTTCTGTTGTCTTTGCTTTAAAATGAGCTTGATAATTGGATTCATGCATTCCATGTTGTGGTCCATGGCCACTTGGAGCATTTGTAAACGCTTCATTAAATTTTTTACCAAAGGCTTTTCCATCAAACTTTATTTCTTCAATTTTAAAATCACCAAGTTTTAATACACCAAGTTTCAATTTAGGCTCTTCTTCAATCAAGGACCACTCTTCAGAAGCATTCTTTTCAGCCAAATCTCCTAACTCCGAAATAATTGTTTTTATAACATCCTTCTCTCTGCTAAGCTTTGCATAAGGATAAAAATTAGTTGCCGTCAGGTAAATGATGCGGGCGATCTTAGCATCTTGTATCCCAGCGTTGTACAGGGCGTGCAACATCACTGCTCTTATAATAGAGACAGGTGTTTCCGTAAATTTTGCCCGTAAAGCTTTCCAGTGCGTAGCAATAATAACCTCCACCTCAGCCAATACGGGGTCATCAGCCGGAATATTCGGGTCCAAAGCGACTAATGTATATGTTGGCAAGAGATATTGCTCTTTCTTTAGCTTTGTTTCAGCATCAGCAATTGACTTTTCGATATTTTCCAGCCTCTCATCACTATCTCCAATATCTAAAAGGCCAGCCTGTAAAAGAGATTGTAAAAATTTATTTTCCATGTGTTAATATTATTTTCAGTTCAACAAAAATTATACTCTCGGAACAATTCGCGCGGCTGTTTGTATATCTACTGCCTGCACGCCTAAAGACTGAAGCATCTGCCTCATGTCAGTAAATACAGGTTTCTCTTTTCCGGGATCAGAAATGGTGAGTATCGCCGTAAATGGCACCCCTTCACGTGGTATGGTAACCCCATCCCTGGCCAGGTACTCTACATCCAGGCTCCACTGCGTTGTAGGGCCTACGCCACGTGGAAAGGTTTTTTCATATACTTTTACCGGGCTCCATTTAAAAGAATGTTCAATCTGATCTTTTTCAAGCAAACTGCCATCACCTTCATCAGGAGTATAAATGGCATGTAACCGACCTAAGTATTTTCCATTGTTTTGCATTTGGCGTAAAGCCGCATCAATATTTACTCTTACAAACTCAGCTCCATACTTGTAATCGAAACGCGGGGTGCTTACGATAGTAAGTTTGGCATGACCGAAGCATTTGCCATTACTCACCAGGCTTGGTGGCCATGAAAATTTAAAGCTCATTTTATGTCCACTTATTGCCCTGTTGGCAAAAACCAATGTAATTGCAGAAGGAGGTCCATTTAAAATTTCTTCAGATCCTCTCGGCATGCCAAAACCAACCAGGTGCTTGGTAACGTTTCTTAAATCTTTATCGTTTAGTGAATCTGGCAGCATAGCATGATGAATACCAAGCCCTATCAATGTTTCCCTCGATACAATGCCTTCAATAGCATGATCAAGACTTGCTAATGTTTTTGCAACATTTGGTGCAGCGTAGCTTGTACCGCATCCATCCACTATTGTCCCATTACTATCCAATGATAATAGTCCGTGTCCCAATGTCGGATGCAGGGTTCCAGAGCCGCCTACATGAGCAAAGTCGGGTTTAAGGCCAACTCTAAGGCCAGGGCCTCTACAACTGTAGTTACTTAGCGCATAAGGTATAACACCATCAAGATGCGGCGGATTGAGTGCTGAAACACTAATATTGCGGCAACTTTCGGCAGGTCTCTTTATCGTATCGTTTCTTGATGAGGCCAGAATTTTCAGCGCGTCAATAGTATCTTCCGGCCATTCCTTTCTCGCATCAATCAATTTAGTATTACCAGCAGATATAACAAAAATCACATCATTTTCTTCCGCTATCCTGTCCAACAATTGAGCAAAGGGACTGTAGCCGGTTGTAGAAGCGTGCTCTTCAATATTCATACTAAAATTGAAGATGCGCACACCTGTTCTGGCTTTTAGCTCCTGAACGGCGCTTTCCAATTCGCTGAAGAATTGAAAGGGTCTTGGAAAATAAGTATCAAATTTTCCAGGAAGAGGAAGAATATCCAGGTCAATAATTTTACAGCCATCTGCTTCGTTGCAAATAGCATTGCCGTTCAGGGTTTGCCCCGCTATTGCTAATCCAGCGATAAATGTTCCATGATCTTCATCTTTATCAGTAGGGCTTATCAAATCCCATCTATCTTCAATCCAATTACCATATATATCCGAAACACCCCCATCTACCACACATATTCTTGGGTAGCTTGATTCTTGTCCCATTTCTGGAATAGCAAAGGCATCTCCTTTCTTTATTTTGCCGGCCGCACTGCTTTGTGTAATAATAGGAGGCAGTGTTATTTTTTTCACCAGCGGGTGTTTTCCCAAAAATGTCAATAGTTCATCATGTTTGCTAACATCAAGGTCTGTAATATGACTCTCTCCAGATTTGGATTTTACTGCTGAAGTAGTTAGCGAAAGTAATTGTATGACTGGCGGAGTGGTACTTTTCTCCAATTTTATTCCGAATACAACTGCCGCTCCTGTTCCCGTAGAGATCCTGGATGCCAACAGTCCCTCTCCAATGTCTTCTAAACCATCAAAAAAAGTCTTAAAAAGATCAAACTTATAGTTACTCAGCAAATCCCAGTCTTGTCGTGGAGGTGGAGCTTCAAATAACTCTACCATGTAAGAGCCACCCGTTTGCGGATTGGAAAGCCAATCTATAGCTTCCTTCACTGAAAACTTTCTTTTATCACTTTCTGCATAAGGGGTAATATCCTGAATAGCCCCAATCTCACTTCTTAGCCTTGTTGGCTTCGGCTCGGTTTTTCCATCCTTCTCCTTATATGCAACAGTTGTTTCAGCCCGGTTAAATTTTCTACTGATGGTATCAATGGACTCTGGAGTTAATTCCACAAATAGCTCACCCAAGTCCCCGGCACCAACAACAGGAGCAGTATCTCTTTTAAAAACTTGCGATGTGGGCCTGTGACTTTTTGCTAATGCTGCCTGTCTTAAAGTTACTTTAGCATACGACACCTTGGCAAAACTACTCACCAACTGCATACTTTTAATCTCTTTCAAGCTTTCTTGGAGATAATCTCTATGCTCAACAAAATCAGCATCATTTCCACCAAAAAAATCCTTTGGCGAACCTCCACCTTTGTTATCCAGCGCTTCTATAAAGTCGCTGGTATTTAAAACGATCTGAACTGGACTGTTTGTCATAACTAAATCTTTTCTGAATCCTTAATTTTTGACAACTGTTTACTTAACGAAGAGGGAGTTATTCCAAATAAAGAAGCGATGTCTTTTTGTTTAAAAGAATATGCACGATCGCTTAGTAGCATAGCTATAAAATCATCATCGCTGTGCAGCATCACGTTTTTCTTAGCGGCATCAACCCTGCCCGAATTGAGTAGAGCAAATTGCTTCATCACATCAATAATATTACTCTCCTTTTCCAAAACAAAAGCTCTTTTCAGCCATTTGGATAACATTTCTGCATCTGCACCCGAAGAGCCCTCCAGACACCATGCAAGAAATTTTATTTCGCTTTCGTCAAACGTCAGCGGGGTTAGGAATTTTTTCAATAAATGCATCATCACTCCGGGCGATGGTTTTGGAATCTCCACTTGTATGTCAAACCGTCTCCATATTGCGGGGTCTAAAAGACTTTCATGATTGGTTACACCGATTGTAAACCCTTTTTCATGACGGGAATCAAGGCTTTGCAATAAAGTATTTACAACTCTTTTTACTTCCCCGACTTCCTGAGGGTCATTGCGTAGTTTGGCAATTGCATCAAATTCATCAAGGAGTAGTACACATCTATATCTATTAGCAAAAGCAAATAAGTTTCCTATATTTCGGGACGTAGTTCCTAAAAAAGAAGACATTAACCCTTCCAGCCGGGCCAATACTACTGGCAGACCGATTTGTTTCGCTATCCACTTTGCAAGATGTGTCTTTCCCGTTCCTGGAGCGCCATAAATCAGGCATGAACTCGCCGGCGTGGCATTTATCTCTAATAGCTTTTCAAACTTCATCCATTCATCCACTATCGACTGTATTGCCAATTGAATGTTATCGTCAAATAAAGGCATATCATTAGGCAAATCCACTGGAAAGAATATCTCTGCAAGTGGGGTTGAAGTTTCCTTATCAACTGGAATAGGAGTTTTAGCTGTTAATACCTCACCCGATGCGACGACGAAAGACTGCTGAATTTTACTGGGAGACATTTCTAAGCTCGCTTGAGAAGAAGACAATAATCCCTCCAATGATTTAGCCTCTTTGCTATACCCATCTTTCTCCAGGATATCTTTCAACCTACTCACTTGATGCAAGATTGCCTGATTGGGGCTTGCTAACGCCGATCTGCATAACGCCTGAATTATATTAAAGTATTTTATCATTTTTAAATTATTTGCTATCGCTTTCCACAACAAATATATGTCAAATATTTCCATTTTACAAAATAAATTTCCATTTATGCTAAATTTATTTCCATAATAATTTTTATTTTGTATATAAATGACAATTAATTGCCCTTTATATCCTGATTCTATCCTGGACCATTCAGCAGCCACTCCATATATGGATTTAGTAATGGCATATTGCCAACCCCAGATAATCTAATTGACGTCCGATTTATAAAGAAGCTTGGCTTATTCATATCAGAAGATAGCGATATTTCAGTCCTACGTTTGTTTTCTTCAGACGCGAAGAGTATCATGCAGCTCACGAATAATAAAGGGCGCATACATAAAATACTGAAAGAAAGATACTTGATCTCTCATAGGAACAGTTATTTGAACATAAGCCAATTTTCAATCTGATTAAAGCGAATGGCAGAAATTGTGGAAAAAACCATTCTCATGAAATCAGCCTACATCTATGTCAGAGTGAGCACTGACGAACAAAAAAGAAAAGGTTATTCTCTTGTAGAGCAAGAAGACCGCCTTATGAGGCATTGCGAAATACACAGTATCCAGGTTAAGGGCATATACCGTGAAGATTACTCCGCAAAGGATTTTAACCGACCCGAGTGGAAAAAACTCATTAAAAAAATCCGAAAAAAAACTCACAGACCACCTGAAAATATATTATTCATAAAATGGGATCGCTTTAGCCGGAATATTGAATATGCTTATCAGATGATAAGAATATTACGAGAATTGAATGTTCAGCCTATGGCGATAGATCAACCAATCGACCTGGAGGTGCCTGAAAGCATTGTCATGCTTGCCGTCTATTTATCCATACCAGAGGCAGAGAATAGCCGGCGAGGGTTGACTACTTCGGAAGGGATACGGAGAGCGAGAAAAATGGGGCGTTGGCCTGGGAGAGCACCCATAGGTTATGCAAACCGGATAAATACTGAGGGAAAGAAATTTATTATGCCTAAGCAACCGGAGGCAGATCATATCAGGTGGTCATTTCAGCAATTGGCAACAGGGTGCTATACGATCAGTCAGGTTAGAAAAATGGCCTGTATAAATGGGCTCCAATGTAGTAAGAACAATTTCTGGAAACTTATACGTAACCCGATCTATTGTGGGATGATTAAGATCCCGGCAAGTCGGAATGAAGATGTACAA
>JAGIAB010000218.1:2316-7355 GCA_017745135.1 Flavisolibacter sp. | reverse complement strand
GGATTTTGCAATTGAAAACGGCTTTCCTTCTTTTATTCCGGATGAGTTAAAAGCATTGAACAATTCACCGCAGGTCGTTCTTCTGAATGAGGATGACGGTGTGATTGATGAGTATATTACATATCACTGCACCGGGGCTCACTCTCCTCATCACCAGGTTTTTTGGATAAGGGAAGACAATGAAATTATTTTTTTTGGTGCCGATGATGCTCCGCAATTACACCAAATGAAAATCCGCTACAAAACCAAATACGATTCTAATCCTGACAAAGCAATGAACTTAAGAAGAGAATGGTGGCAGCAGGGGAATGATGAAGGCTGGACTTTTTTATTTTATCACGATATCAAAACACCGGTGTATCGAAAATAATTATTGGTTACCCAAGGGAGTACTTCAAAAACACAAGGCCGGTGGAATAGGTTTTGGTATCAAGCAATTTTAGATTGACTCTTCCCTTAAGATGAGGAAATGTAGGCTTACCCCCGCTCAAGATAACGGGGTGAACAGCTAACCATATTTCATCAACCAATTGTAAATTCATTAATGAAGAAGTAAGTTCTCCGCCCCCAAATAGCCAAATGTCTTTGCCTTCTTCATTTTTGATTTTTTCAACCTCTGATTGAATATTCTTTCTGATCACAATTCCATCTTTTACTTCATCCAAAGTTGTAGAGAAGATATATTGTTTGAATTTTGGAAAGCCGGCAGTTGCTTCATCTCCCATTCGCAGCATTAGCTCATAAGTTTTCCTGCCCATGAAGAGCGTATCAATTTGTGTAAAGAAATCTTTTAAGCCATAATCCTGGTCGGTAAAGCACCAGTCAATTTCTCCGTTTGGTCCTTCAATAAAACCGTCAAGGCTAACGGCAACCTGTAAAATAATTTTTCTCATGTTTCCCATTTAGTCTTCTACGGCAAAACCCAATCTCCTTTCTATTTCTTTTGGAAGATGTGGAAGCTTTCTTCTTTCAATAAGAAAAGAGGTGAGCTGTGCAATTTCTTTAAAAATGTAATGCTTATCTGCTGCCGATTTCAAATAATCTTTTCCGCTGCTTCCCCCTGTACCGATTCTTGTTCCGATCATCCGGTGCACCATATTCATGTGGCGATGCCGCCAGGTACTGAGCTGTTCATCAATTTCCAGCAAATTATTCAGTAATTGAAAAGGAAGTTGCAACAAGGGATAGCCACGATACAGCATGATGAATAAAGCTGCACGGTTAGCTTTTGCAGAAAGTGTATAGTGCGTCTCTTTATGTTGAAACAGTACTTCATCAAAAGCATCCATATTATTTTTTTCTGCCTCCGCCAGGCTGTTCTTGTAGCAGCTTTTGTATTCTGTCCAGAAGGGGTGTTCGTCAGTTGATTGAGGAAAATTTTTCCAAAGATTTTTGTCGTCGAAAAAAGGCATTCGCTCCAGCCAGTCGTTTACCAATTGTAAAAAAGATTGGTTGCCTTCTGCCTGCTTGATCAGATCAACATGCTCCTGCCTTAATTGAGAAGTATAATATTCTTTTCCGTGGCGGTACTCAAATTTCAATCCCAGCTTTGCTTCCAGTAGTTTGAATTGCCAGCTTTGAAAACCTGAGGCAGGACGAAGCATGTCACGGAAATCGAGGAAGTCCATCGGCGTCATCGTTTCCAAAATATCAATTTGATGAACCAATACGCGAAGAATAACAACCATGCGATTGAGCCGGTGCACTACAGTTTGCAACTCCGGTGAATTATCATTCAGTGCCGGCTTCTTCATGATCTCCACCAGAGAATCTGCTTCATGGTGAAGTTGTTTGAACCAAAGCTCATAGGTCTGGTGAATGATGATGAAGAGCATTTCATCATGCGCAGAAATATTTTGCTTGCTGCTTTCAGGATGTTGTGCATTGAGGATTTGATCGAGCTGCAGGTAATCGTGATAATGGATGGCCCCCTGTCCCCCGGTAGGGGAACTTAGATTTGATGAGTCTTTATTGTTATCCTTAGTCATTTTTATCGGAGATACAAAAGAACAAAAATCCGTTGGCCCATCCTCACAACTTTTCCGAAAGTTGAAGAAACTACTAAAGCCTCTGCCTCGGCGGATGAGAAGGGAAAGATGCTCTCTGTGGTAAAAAGCGAGTGAATCAGAAAACATCACTGACTTACTTTTTCCCTCTGTAGTGAACGCAATGTAATAAGGAGTCTCAATTGAGCATTGAGCATTGAACATTGTTTATTGAGCTTTTTACATAATGAAAAATAATGTTCAATGATCAACAATCAATGTTCAATATTCAAGTAGTGAAAAAGCATCCTACGCTTAAGTTCCCTTACCGCGGGCCGAACTCAAACCCAATATCCTTCCTGAAATATTTTCCTTCGAAGTTGATGGCTTCTGCCAGTTCTTTTGATTTGTCAAGTGCTTCCGATAGTTCATCGGCTAAAGCTGTGGCACAAACCACTCTGCCGCCGGCTGTCACTACCTGGTTGCCATCTTTTTTTGCTCCTGCATAAAAAATCATAGTACCCTCCTCAGCAAGGTTCAATCCGGAAATGGCAAAACCTGATTTGTATTCATTGGGATAGCCGCCGCTGACTGCAACGATGGTTGTGGCAAAGCGGGAATCAATTTCTAAATGAACACCTTCTAATTTTTGTTGAGCTGTAGCTTGTAAAATTTCAACGAGGTCTGTTTTCATTCTTGGTATCACCACTTCCGTTTCAGGGTCGCCCATGCGGCAATTGTATTCAATTACAAAAGGCTCGTCGCCAACCTTTATCAGTCCAAAAAATATGAACCCTTTATAATCCAGGTTGTCTCTTTGAATTCCGGCAATGGTAGGTTCAATAATCTTTGTTTTTACTTTTTGCATGAACGCATCATCGGCAAATGGTACGGGACTGATGGCGCCCATGCCCCCGGTATTTAACCCGGTATCGCCTTCGCCAATGCGCTTGTAGTCTTTGGCTTCGGGCAATAGCAGGTAATTTTTCCCGTCCGTCAATACAAAAACAGAAAGTTCAATTCCTGTTAGAAATTCTTCTACAACAACTTTTTTGCCGGCATCGCCAAATTTGGAGCGTTGTATCATCAGTTCAAATTCGGCAAAGGCTTCAACATAGTTCTGGCAGATGATCACGCCTTTTCCTGCTGCCAACCCATCGGCTTTTAATACAATTGGCAGGGGATGATCTTTCAGAAACTCAACACCTTCTTCAAAATTTTCGGCGGTAAATTCTTTATAGGAAGCTGTGGGAATGTTATGCCTTTGCATAA
Organism: Flavisolibacter sp.; assembly: GCA_017745135.1. Lineage (GTDB taxonomy): Bacteria > Bacteroidota > Bacteroidia > Chitinophagales > Chitinophagaceae > Flavisolibacter. Next base: position 4,098 of record JAGIAB010000218.1, on the reverse strand, counting down.
ATGATTTTGCATAGGCTTTACTGCCTTCCAGTTGTGCGGCCTCCTGTGAAGGGCCGATGATCAGTAAGTCTCTGAGCTGTTCATTTGCCTTTAAAATATCTACAACTCCTTTTACCAGGGGCTCTTCCGGTCCTACGATCAGCAGGTTAATTTCATATTCAATGCAGGCTTTTTCAATGGCCGGGAAATCGTTAGCCGTAAAGGGCAAATTAATTCCATGCAGGGATGTGCCTGCGTTACCGGGTGCAATAAACAGTTTGGAGCAATGATTGCTTTGAGAAAGTTTCCATGCCAATGCGTGTTCTCTTCCGCCGGAGCCTAGTAAAAGTATATTCATGGTATCAGATGATGGTGGTGCGAATATCGGTAAGAATGTTAAACGTGACGAAGTCAATAATGAAAAAAAGAAAAAGGTTTATTTTGAGCGGCAAATAACGATTGCTCTTAAATTAACTAAATCTTCATTCATGGAACAAAAGGACATTTTGAACAGCAGGGCTACAACTGCCAGGCACCCTAAAGCGCTATATATTCTTTTTTTTACAGAAATGTGGGAACGTTTTGCCTACTATTTGATGGTAGGAATTCTCTTCTTATATCTGATTGATCCAACTGGTAAAGGTTTTGACCAGGGTCTTGGTGCTGATGTGGTGGGAAGCTTTATAGCCCTTGTTTATTTGACACCTTTTATTGGAGGATTGTTGGCTGATCGGTATATCGGTTACATCAGATCCATTTTTATTGGAGGAAGTTTGATGGCTGCCGGTTATCTTGGATTGGCATTTCCTGGTAACACAGCCATGTATATTTCTCTGGCGCTGATTATTATTGGTAATGGTTTCTTCAAACCTAATATTTCTACACTCCTCGGTAATATTTATAACCGTGAGGACCTGAAGCCTTTAAAAGATAATGCGTACAACATTTTTTACATGGGCATCAACATCGGCGCCTTTGTATGCAATTTCGTTGCTGCTTACTTACGAAATGCTTATGGGTGGGGCTATGCATTCGCTGCTGCTGGTGTAGGTCTTATAATTGGGCTGATTATTTTGAGTATGTCTATGAAGAACAAGGATATAAAAGAAGCTGACATAAAAAAACCAGTACAGGCCGAGGATATGCCGATGTCAAAGATTGTTTTATATGTTTTTGTTCCGGCTATTGGCGCAGCAATTCTTGGTTGGTTCATAGGATATCCGCAATTACTCGGCAGCCCAATTATGGGAAGCCACGCCAATGACGCATTTATTTTTGCCTGTCTTCCAATTGTTGCTTTTTATGTGTCCTTATGGGCAAAAGCAACAGGTAAGGATAAAAAAGCTATTGGTTCTCTGCTTTTCATTTTTGCTATTGCTATCGCATTCTGGACAATTTATAATCAAAATTCTACCGGTTTAACTCTATGGGCAGAGAAACATACTGACAGGAGTGTTTCCCCCACTACAGAAAAAATTGCAGGTACACTTGGATTCTTGCAGACTGTAAGCGACTCTAATAGAATGACCAATAAGGTAGACCAATATCTTATTGATATAAAAGATGAAACAGGCAAGGATGTTCAGGTATTGGGACCTGATCCTTATTTCAATAATGTTCCAATGAAAGACCGGCCCGGAGGAACTATGAAAGTGGCAAACACAGAACTGTTTCAATCGTTGAATCCGATGTTCATTGTCGTGTTGACTTTAATTTTTGTTCCATTCTTTAGCTGGTTAAGAAAGAGAGGGAAAGAACCCACTACTGCATCAAAATTTGGGATGGCGATGTTCATTTCAGGAT
>JAGIAB010000218.1:587-2306 GCA_017745135.1 Flavisolibacter sp. | reverse complement strand
TCAGGATTGTCAGCATTGGTAATGGTATTTGCGGTGATGTCAGTGCCTTCAATTTATACGCATAAAGCATCGCCCATATGGCTGTGGTTAACCTATTTTGTTTTTACGATCAGTGAAATATTTTTAAGTCCGATGGGTCTGTCGTTTGTATCGAAACTGGCCCCTGCACGACTTACTGCATTATTAATGGGAGGATGGTTTCTTTCCACATCGATTGGCGGTAAAGTAGCTGGGGTGATGACAGGTTTCTGGAACGATTTTACCGATAAAAAAATATTCTTCCTCATTCTTGTAGTTGCAGCCTTCATTGGTGGTGTTTTAATTTATATGAGAATTAAATCACTGAACCAGATAGTGAAAGAAAGAACGGGAGCCTCATAATTAAATTTAATTGATCGGGAGGAATTGATTAGCTCAACTCCTTTGTTATTTCATTTGTACAACAATTGATCCATGTGGAAAAGACATCCTAAAGCACTACCCTTTCTCTTTTTTTCTGAAATGTGGGAACGGTTCGGTTACTATTTGATGATTGGAATTTTTACCCTTTACCTCAAAGATGTAAAGGAAGGGTTTGCGATGACGGAAGCCGAATCAGCAGACCTGTATGGAACTTTTATCGCACTGGTTTTTCTTACGCCTTTCTTAGGTGGTTTGCTTGCGGACCGTTACCTGGGTTACCGTCGCTCCATTATTATTGGGGGATTGATGATGGGGGCAGGCTACTGCCTCATGTCTGTACATAGCCTCACCACACTCTATTTGTCAATGACGCTGGTTATTATTGGTAACGGCTTTTTTAAGCCCAATATTTCTACGTTGCTGGGAAATGTTTATACCACACCGCAGTACCGGGCACAAAAGGACGATGGATACACGATCTTTTACATGGGCATTAACATCGGCGCTTTTATCTGTAATTTTTTTGGAGCAGCACTTTACATAACTATTGGTTGGGGCGCCGCCTTTATTGCAGCAGGTATAGGTATGTTTATTGGTGTTATGATCTTTCTCATCGGAACGAAACACTACAAAGCGTATGATATAAAAAAAGGTGTTGGTGAGAATGATATGTCCATGACTAGGATTGTAATGTTGATTCTTGTTCCATCAATTGTTGCAGGTATCATTGGATGGCTTATTCCGGGTTCATTGGTAGGATCTGATTCTACAGACGCTTTTATTTTTGCCTGTTTGCCTGTCCTCTATTTTTATTCTTCTCTTTATTTTAAGGCAAAGCCTGATGAGAAAAGACCAATCGCTGCATTGCTGGCCATTTTTGCAGTGGTTATTTTATTTTGGGCGGTATTTAAGCAAAATGGTTCTGCATTAAATACCTGGGCAGACCGATACACTGACAGGGAAGTAAGCGGAGTTGCAAAAGATATATTTGGAACGTTTAGCCTTTCGCAGCCCATGGCTTATAAAAAAGATTCGGTGGCTTTGTATGATGAACAATTCCGCCTGCAAAAAATAGATGGACAGGTGGTAAAAGAATACAACTATCCTACTTACTTTAGAAATATTCCTGCAGAAGAACGTCCGGCGGATGGTAATGAAGTAAGCTTGTGGGCAACCAACTTAAGTCAGTCAATCAATCCCGGATGGGTGATCATTCTAACACCCCTGATCGTTGCCTTTTTTGCATGGAGAAGGCGAAAGAACAAAGAACCTTCCACGGCAACAAAAATTGCTTTCGGCTTATTGATCTCTGCTTTG
>JAGIAB010000218.1:0-492 GCA_017745135.1 Flavisolibacter sp. | reverse complement strand
GATCGCCAGTTATGGCGTGATAACGGTCGGAGAATTGTTGTTAAGCCCAATGGGGCTTTCTCTTATTTCCAAGTTAAGTCCTGTTCGCATTACCTCGCTAATGATGGGAGGCTGGTTTCTTTCAACATCCATTGGCAACAAATTATCAGGCGTGCTGGCAACAATGTGGGACGATTATGATAATAAAGCCAATTATTTTCTTTTGAATTTTGTTTTGTTGCTTTTCGCAGCCATTATGTGTTTTGCTATGTTAAGATGGTTGAACCGTGTTATGGAAGAAAAAGGAGTGAAGTAGTAACATGCTGTTCTTAGAAATATTGAGTAAGCAACGTCTTTTTTATTCGCTACATTTAATCTGAGCAAACCAATTCGCATGGCTGAAAATAAAGTCAAATTCAAACCTTTTATTGCACCCGAAACCAAGATGGCCGAATTCACCATCAAGTCCGTACTTACCGGTGCAATATTCGGGATCATCTTTGGAGCTTCAAC
>JAGIAB010000217.1 GCA_017745135.1 Flavisolibacter sp. | reverse complement strand
GGGAAAGGGTAAACGGAATGAAAAAGGAATTGAGTTTTATAATCAGGTTATTGATTTTTGTCTGGAACAGGGAATTACTCCATGGATAACACTGTATCACTGGGATTTGCCTTTTGCATTGGAATTAAAAGGTGGATGGACCAACCGTGATATTGTAAACTGGTTCAGCGATTATGTTGAAACCTGTGTAAGAAAATTCGGGGACCGCGTAAAACATTGGATGATTTTAAATGAACCAATGGTGTTTACAGGTGCTGGCTACTTCCTCGGAACTCATGCTCCGGGCCGAAAAGGTCTTATGAATTTTTTACCCGCTGTCCATCATGCTGCCCTTTGCCAGGGCATTGGAGCAAGAGTGATCAAATCGTATAAGGAGTCATTACAAGTAGGGACGACTTTGTCGTGTTCGCCAATCGATCCTGTTGATGAAAACAAGTTCTCCAAAGAAGCTGCTATTAGAACCGATGCCCTCGTGAACCGTTTGTTTATCGAGCCATTGTTGGGTATGGGTTACCCCTGGAATGATTTAAAAGTCTTGATGCAGATTGAAAATTTTATGCAGGCAGAAGATGAAAAACTGCTGCAGTTTGATATGGATTTTATAGGGGTGCAAAATTATACACGCGAGGTGGTTAAACATAGTCCGCTGGTCCCTTATCTCAGTGCAAGAAATATTAAAGCCAGCAAGCGTGGCGTGTATCACACTTCGATGGATTGGGAAGTGTATCCGCAAGGTCTGTACCGGATGGTTAAAAAGTTTGATGCTTACAAAAGGATTAAAAAAATCATTATCACAGAGAACGGTGCAGCGTTTAACGACACAGTTACAGACGGCCGTATACACGATTTCCAGCGCATCAATTTTTATAAGAATTATTTAAAGCAATTATTAAGGGCAAAACGGGAAGGGGCAAAAGTTGATGGATTCTTTGCCTGGAGTTTTACTGACAACTTCGAATGGGCAGAAGGTTTCCGAAAAAGATTTGGCCTCGTGTATGTTGATTATGCAACACAAAGAAGAATTGTGAAGGACTCGGGTTTCTGGTACAGGGAATTTTTGGAAAAGCAGGACAGTAGTATTCATGCAAAAGCAGTGTGATCACAAAGTCACATTTAAAACAGAAATCAATTCATTTGATTCAATTATCTTTTTTGCCTGCTCAATTGTGTCTTTTTTATAAGTTCCTTCAAGGCTCCGGTTTTGTTTCGCGTCTGCCATACACTTGGAGTCAGGCCTTATGATGATACCCTTTTTACCCTGGGTTAACCTGGCTTCTATTCGGCATAACATTAGGTAAGGATTTAGCAATGTGCTTTGTAATTGGGATTTTGCGAATGCCTCCTTTCTTCTTTGTTCTGGTGTACTTGGCAACGCAAGCTGGCACACGGTATGGGGTAGTTGATACCGGGCATTACCTGCCCGGTTTTTAAACAGCTACTGAATCCTTACCTCAAACTCCTGCCGTATACAGTTTTGCGGATCCTTTACTGCATACACCGTAGTTTTTCCTTTTGGCGTAACCTCTATGGACCGGGTGGTTTTGTTCATGCCCTCCCAAATGTACTGGCCAGGATAGGAGGCTGTAAGCATGACTTTTTCACCTTTTTTGGCCGTTATAACCACTCTTTTATTCAGCTTCTTCATTATGGTAAACTGATCTTTGACCTCCCCGTTTGAGGCGATCCATTTAAGATCGAGCCGGTTATTCTCCACTTCTATGAGACTGGCGCCGCCGATACTCACATCAGAATATTGCATGGCATCATGCGGAAAGGAAGCCTGTGCATAATCCAGCGCTCCTGCAGATCCCGACACCACATACACAGTACCCTGATTGCTTTCATCTTTTATGTATGGGCAGGAGTTGGCCGAGCCGTCATATTTTGCTGAGGAATTACTGAGCTGGTGCGTTGCAGCATCAAAGCTGTTTTCCAGGCCTAAATGACCTTTCATTAGCCCTGATCTTTCATAACTGTGACTGTGTCCGCAAAGGACCAAATCAACTCCATAGCGTTCCAAAATGCTTACAAAGTTTTCGCGGATCTTTCTCATTTGCGTTTCTGTATCCGAATTGTGTGATCCCATACTATAGGGAGGGTGATGCCAATAAGCAACGATCCAATCCTTATGTTTATTTTGTTCGAGGTCTTCTTTAATCCATTTCACTTGTCTTCCCGAAGTGTCAAACAGGCGGGAGGCATAATCTTCTTCACCATGTGAATCGATAGAGAGGAAATGAATATTGCCAATATCATAGGAATAAAAAGCCTGCGAGCGGGAAGGAACGCCTCCTGCTTCTCCCATGGTGGGCATGGTAAATATTTTATAATAGGCCAGTTCGCCGGATTGCTGGGCAAATTCCGCATACATTTTCGTATCATGGTAATCGTGATTGCCCGGTGCAGGAAACAAGGGAGCTTTCTTCAGTAAGCCGTCTTGGTAAATGTCAAAAAAATTGGTCTGGTACTCGTCGTCCTTTCCAAAAGAATACGCATTGTCACCTAAAAGAATCCAGGCATTCAGGTCTTCCTTACCCAAATATTTTTCAAAAGCATCCCGGGTCAGGCGTTGGTTGGTTGAATTGTTGCCACAATCACCAAAGGCACCTATTCGGTATTTTCCTTTCGCACCCGGAAGGGGAAGCGTACGAAAATGGTTATTTTCATCGCCCTGCAAAGTATCGCGTACGCCTTCAATGAGGTAATAGTATTTGGTATCCGGCTTCAGGCCGTTGAGCGTTACGATATGCTCTTTTATGCGATTACTGTTGCCGGCCAGTCCATCCAGTTGATCCGGGCTTAAACCATAGCGCACAAAGCTTACATCGTTTTCATCGGTGCGCCATCTTACTACCATGCTGTTGGGCGTGGCGGCCTGCAAATAGGGGCCTCTTATAAGGGCCGGGGTAAATCCGTACTTCTTCTTTTTAGAAGCCGGTGCTGTTTGCGAAAAAGAACAGAGCGGAGAAAAGACAAAACCAAGTATCACTAAATAAAGAATCTTCTTCATGGTACACTAAAAATTTAATGGCCGCCCTCCCCATGAGGGCAGCCATTGGTAAAACTTGCGGCGGGCCAACTATTTCTTATCCCACCAAATCCTTGTCATTACATTATCATCACCCTGGCGGGCAATTGCTTCCTTCAAATTACCGGTATTGGTATTCCATTCTGATTGCGGATAGATCAATCGGCGGTTCAGATTTTTATCGACCGTTTGACTGAACGAAGGAACACCGGTGCGCCTCCAGTGTGCAAAGGCTTCATTCCAGTTATAATACAGCATGATCCACATTTGCGTATGAAGGGTCTTCAGTGCTTCTGCCACATTATTGGTATCAAAAGGTACCGAAGCGATATAAGTGCCTACTGCTGCAGGGTTGATGCGGCCCTTGTCACCATAAATACTTTGCAGCTCCAGGTTGGCCCTGAGCCCTTTTTGAAAATGCGCTGCGGCATCACCTGTAATCCAGCCCCGCAGCATGGCTTCGGCGATCAGGAATTCGGTTTCCGCATAGGACATGTGCACATAAGGCGCATCAAAACGGGCGTATGTAGTGGTGTTAGGAGTAGAGATTATTTTCTTACTGGTATTGTCGGATTCAAAAAGCTTAAACCCTTTTTGCACTTCTGGTATGGTGGTGCCATCAGGCAGCATGGCATATACGCTCAGCCTGGGGTCATTGGTGTTTTTTAAAAGATCAACAAAAACGTTGGTCAATTTATAATCATATTTATTTGCGGCGGCGTTTCCATTGGCGGTAGTGGCATAATAGGTGTCGGGTAGATAGTACACAACAAAGGATTCATCATTTTGCTGCATAACACCACCAGCGATGGCTGCGAGAACCGTCTCTTTGGCTTTGGCCGGATCGGCATTTACCATGCGCATGCCATAGCGCAGTAGCAGGCTGTTTCCCAGCTTTTTCCATTTTTCGTAATTGCCTTTGTAAATGAGGTCGGATTTAGCCGGTACCGGTTTTTTTGCAGGATCAAATGCTTTTATAGCTGCTTTAATTTCCGCAATGATGCCATTATAGATATCCTGCTGGCTGTCGTATTTGGGGTACAATTTTCCTCCTTCATATCCAAGCCCCGCTTCGCTATAAGGCACATCGCCATAGGCATCCGTCATCCTGCTGATTTCATAGGCCCGCATGATAGAAGCCATGGCCCAGAAATTTACAAGCTCTGGTTCCCCTTTCGTTTTTTCTATCACATCAACAACATTCTTGATCGTCTTTGGATAGATGTCATCAAACAAATGCGCCATGGTGGTGCCCTGCGATTTGTAGCTGTCCATGTTCGCTCCCTGGATCTGCTGGGAAAGAATCCCTAGCATCGTATAGTGGGTGTAGTATGATTTTTCAAATAGGTTTAATTGAATCGTTGGAATCATGTATTCCAGGGTTGGGCTCGTTACCAGGTCCACACTCCGGTTCATTTCCTCGAATTTTTTATCACAGCCCAGGAGGGAAAGAGGCATGGCAATAAGTACTATTTTTTTAAATAACGTATTCATTTCGGTTAGAATTTAGAAGGTTAGATTCAGGTTAAAGCCAATGGTACGGGCCTCAGGATAGCCTGAGTTTTCCAAACCCTGCACATTGGAACTGGAGACACTGCTTTCGGGCGACACATTATCCACTTTATTCATCAGGTAAAACAGGTTTCTGGCCACCAGCGAAATGGATGCATTGGATAGAGTAATTTTCTGGTAAATGGATTTAGGTATCCTCCAGGAAAGCGAAAGTTCCCTGAACTTAATAAAACTGGCATCATACATAAAGGCCTCGTGTATGGTGGTCAACCGCGAATAATACGATGAAAGCTTATCCGGTGTTACCAATACATCGTTGGCTTTGCCATCTTCTTTGACCCCTGCTCCGACGATACCTTTTTCACGGCCTTCCAGTGTCATCGGGTGTTTGCCCGCCGCAACAGCCCACCGGTTGGTTTGGGAGTACAGGCTTCCTCCAAATTTGCCGTCAATATGAAAGGACAAAGAAAAGTTCCCATAATCAAAGCGGTTGGTAAAACCGGCGATCCGGTCGTGAAACCCGGTACCCAGGATCGTGGAGCGGTCGCCCACCATAGGGTATCCGTCTTTATCATACACAATACTTCCTTTATCGTCTCTTTTAAAAACAGAGCCTTTAATCACGCCATACGGCTGTCCTTTTTCGATATTAACTGTTACGACATCATTTTTTGCAGCTCCGATCTGAATGCTTTCAATATTTCCTAAACTAATAACCTTGTTATAATTCTTGGAATAGACAATTCTTGAAGTCCATTTCAGTTTGTTACGCAAGGGTTTTATTTCGGCCATCAATTCAAAGCCGGAGTTGTTTACATTTCCTGTGTTCAGCAAGGCTTTATTGTAGCCTGATGAATTGGGCACATTCACGGAAACAATATCATCCTTTACTTTCTTATTGTAATACGCCACATCAAAGTACAGCAGGCCGTTCAGAAGCTGCATTTCCAGTCCCGCTTCGTACTCGGTAGAGATAAGAGGCTTTAGGTTCTTATTGGGGATGGTAGTGGTGGTGATGGATTGCAGCACCTGATCGTTGTAATTTCTGTCGTCAAGACCATAGGATAAATCCAGGCCGTAAGGATCGGCGCCGCCACTCACCTGCGCATAAGACCCTCTGAGCTTGCCATATTGAATGAGGTTCGAAGCTG
>JAGIAB010000216.1 GCA_017745135.1 Flavisolibacter sp. | reverse complement strand
AATCATTCGCATTGCAGCTCCGCTTTACATAGCAACAATTATTGCCTGGTCTTTTGTTGGCTTGTCGGGCCATTTTACGATCAGCATGATCTTTATAGCCCTCATCAACATTGCTACCGGCATTGCTTCATCCGGAGTAAACCTCGCAATTACAAACATCGGGATGAAGCTATCTCCCAAAAATGAAGCGATCGTTTATCTCTCGGCAAGAAATATGATCGTTGCTTTTGTTTCCGCCCTGGGGCCTTTAACTGGTGGTTTACTTGCTGACTATTTTGCTAAGAAAAGTTTTGTTTGGAACTTTCACTTAGGCGACCATGTGGGCAGACTTTTATACTTACACGACTTTGGTTTTCTCTTTGTGATTGGTGGGCTGTTTGCTATTGCTGCACTCAGAACGATCCGGTTAGTAAAAGAAGATGGCGAGATTGAAAAAAATATTGCGTTTGGAAAGCTAAGAGTAGCGTTCCGGCAAAAATTGAGAGACAGTTTAACGAAAGAGGCGCTATTGGCATTTTTATACCTGCCCATCAGCTATCCGCTATCTGTAAAAAAGCGGGTTGATCGTCGAGTCATTATAATGAAAAAATGGAACAAAAGAAGTTTGAGGAATTCAGCCTGATTATAACATGAGGAACGACCAACGTAACTATTTTTTCGATTGAGACATAATGAATTTTTACTTTGTAAAGTAAATTTTGCTCTTTGTAAAGATCAGTAAGAAGTGAGTGATGTTTTAAATGAAAACCGGCTAAGAATTGTAAACAGTAGATAGATCGTAAAAACTCATGAAAAAAGCCCCCGAAGGGGCTTGATTTCTGTGATCCCGCTGGGACTCGAACCCAGGGCCCTAACATTAAAAGTGTTATGCTCTACCAACTGAGCTACGAGATCAACCGTTAAATTTGGGAGTGCAAAAATAAGGGTGAGCATCCTTGCAGCCAAAAATTATTCTCTCATTTTCATAAATAATCAATCATTAACTCACTAATTCGGCCTGCAATTTTTGCATCACATCTTTTTCAATCATTTTTTCTGCTAACGCAATCATGTTCTTGAAGGCTTTTCCTTTCGAAATGCCATGACCAATGATCACAGGTTTAGAAATTCCTAAAACAGGTGTGCCACCATAATTCTCAAAATTGAAACGTTCAAAGTACTCGTGGTGGATTTGTTTTTTATGTGTGACTTCAAAAAGAGATTCCGCAAGTTTTAAAATAACGTTACCGGTAAATCCATCGCAAACCATTACATCCGCATTATCCAACAATAAATCCCGTCCTTCAACATTACCAACAAAATTGATATGCTTGTTTTCTTTGAGCAAAGGATACGTAGCCTGTGCTAATAAATTTCCTTTGCCTTCTTCTTCTCCAATATTTAATAAGGCTACACGGGGATTTTCGATTCCTAAAATATTTTGTGCATACACTGAACCCATTATCGCAAACTGGTTCAATTGCTCCGGCTTGCAATCCGAATTCAAACCAACATCCAGCAACAAACCAGTTCCGCCATTTTCTTTTGGAATGATGGTAGAAATCGTAGGACGCAACACGCCTTCAATTGGCTTTAATGCATATAAAGAACCGACAAGCATAGCGCCGGTATTGCCTGCACTAATGAAGGCATCTGTTTTACCCGTTGCCAACAAATGAAAGCCGATAGAGATAGAAGACCTGGGCTTTTCTTTTAAAGCTCTTGTAGGAGAATCATGAAAGTCGATGACTTCCGGTGCGTGAACCACTGTAAACTTTTCTGATGCAAAAGAATATTTGGAAAGCAGCGGCTGAAGCCTTCCTTCATCACCAAGCAAAACAAGGTGTGCTTTTCCCCCTTCCGAAAAATATTGCTGAATGCCTTCAATCGCTTCCGAGGGAGCAAAATCGCCGCCCATTAAATCAAGTCCTATCTTCATGGAGCATCAAAAATAAAAAATCCATACTCTCACCAATCAGCGGAATATGGACTATGAATAAGTTTATTGCTTACTTCTTGATAGGCGAAGTTTCTGCAACCACTTGTCCTTTATAATACAACTTTCCTTCGCTAACATGTGCACGATGGCGAACATGCGTCTCTCCGGTAGTTTTATCGGTAGTAAGCGTAGCAGCCGTCGCCTTGTAGTGTGTTCTGCGCTTTGCACTTCTTTGCTGCGAGTGTCTGCGTTTTGGATTAGGCATAACTATTTATTTAATTCTGATTTTTATTACTGGGTTAAAAGTTTTAAGAGGTCATCCCTCCTTTACTCTTTTACTCTTTTACTCTTTTAGCTCTTAGTTTTATTCTTCCAAACCTTTGAACTTCTCCAATCCTTTCCAGATGGGGTTGGTTCCCTGGCTTTCATCCGGCCTCATGTTCTTTAACAGTTCCCTTGCTGCCGGATTGCAATAAGGGCCATCCATACTCTCATACTCACATGTTTTTTGCATGGGAATACTGAGATTAATGAATTCATAGATCCAGTCTTTTACATCAATATGGCTCTCGCCGCGGGAGATGTAATACACATCAGGATCTTCCTCTTGCTCATTCATCAAATCAGGATCATCCGTCATTTTGATCATGACCTTGAAATCGTCGAACAACTGGATGGGTAAATTACCGTTGCAACGGTCGCAGGTCACTTCTGTCTTTCCTCCTATTTCAAAACGAAGGATCATAAAACCGTTACTTTTCTCAAGTAACAGCTTTACATTGGCATCAGGATTTCTGAAATCCTGTTCATTATATTCTTCAAAGAACCTGTCGTCGATCCGGTAATTGAACTCATGAACACCGGGCTTTAAACCAACAAAAGCTATTTCAAATTCACGCCTGTTGCTCATGTCCGTTCCTTTTCCCGCCTTATTTGCGGGACGCAAAGGTAAAGGAAATCGCCTTAAAGAATGTAATTTGAGCGAAGATTTTAACGAAATCTGCCTTATTAAAGCATGTTCAAAAACCTACTTCGCGACCGCTTACTGATCTCTTTGCTGGTGATATCCATCCTGATCAAAATTTTTTCGCTGAACCCGTACCGGGTGGAAAAATACTACACGTTTGGCTTCTACCCCGTGGTTTCAAAAATATTAAGGTCGATTTTAGGCTGGATACCTTTCAGCGTTGGCGATTTGCTATACATAGGCGCTTCCATTTTTTTCATATGGAAAGCCTGGAAATTCATCCGGTTGTTAGCCAAACGGCAGGCAAAGGACTATCTCTCCTGGGTTCTTTTTGGCAAATACCTGAAGCTGGTTCTTTGGATCTACATTGTCTTTAACACCTTTTGGGGACTGAATTACGACCGGCAGGGAATCGCCGAACAATTCGGGCTGAATATGCAGCAATACACTCCCACCGATCTTTACGAACTCACTTCCACGCTTCAGCAAAGACTAAATTATTATGCTACTAAAGTTGATTCCTTAAAAAGATTACCATTAAATAATAACAAAACACTTTTTAACGAAGGGATTGCAGCTTACAAGAATGCGGCTAAGCAATACTCCTTTCTCACTTATGATCATCCTTCTATTAAACCTTCCATGCTTACTTTTCTCGGACGCTATTTTGGTTTTACGGGGTACTATAATCCATTCACCGGCGAAGCCCAGTTAAAAACAGATGTTCCCGTCTTTGTCAAACCGTTTATTGTTTGCCATGAAATCGGACACCAGTTAGGTTATGCCAAAGAGAACGAAGCCAATTTTTCTTCCTACCTGGCCGGACGTGTTTCTGATAATGTTGAATTCCGCTATTCCATCTATTACGATATGTACGGGTATGCCATGAGCGATTTATTTGTGTACAATCGCCCCTGCTTTATTGAGTTAAAAGAATCGGAACACCCACAGGTAAAAAGAGACAACCAGGCGTATCGTGAATACCTTTTAAAAAGCAGGAACGCAGTGGAGCCTGTGATGTCCCTGGCTTACGACCGCTATTTAAAAATGAACAACCAGCCACGCGGCAAAGAAGCTTATAACGAAGTAGTGGGCTGGCTGATGGCCTATATGAAGAAGTATGGAAGGGAAGCGTTGTAAGGTAAAGGGTAAAAGGTAAAAGGCAGAAGACACATCGCCTCTCCACCTTCTACCTTCTACCTTTCTCCCTTTCCTTCAACCTTTTATCTTCCACCTTTTGCCTTTATTCATTAGGTTTGCAGCCGTGTAATTATGGCAAATTATTTTTTGAATAAAGTAGCTGTTGTAACGGGCGGCACTGATGGAATTGGCAAAGCGTTAGTTGATGCACTGCTGGCACAGGGGGCGAAAGTTTCTACCTGTAGCCGCAATCATGATAAACTATACAGACTTCACAGGGAATACGCCTCCTATCCTCTCCACACCGTAGTAGCAGATGTAAGCAACGAAAACGATTGCCGGCATTTTATTGAATCGACATTGAAAGTGTTTGGAGGAATTGATATTTTGATCAATAACGCCGGTATATCGATGCGTTCATTATTTAAAGACGCAGAAATTGATGTGATCAAAAAAGTAATGGGCATTAATTTCTTTGGTGCTGTGTACTGTACCAGGTATGCCATTCATTCGTTGATTGAAAGAAAAGGAACCATTGTTGGCATTTCGTCTATTGCAGGATACAGAGGACTGCCCGGAAGAAGTGGTTACTCCGCATCCAAGTTTGCATTACAAGGTTGGCTGGAAGCTATTAAAACAGAACTGGCCGGCGATGGCGTTCATGTAATGTGGGTGAGCCCCGGCTTTACGGCTTCTAACATCCGGAATGCAGCATTGAATGACAAAGGACAGAAACAAGGCGAAAGCCCGATGGATGAAAACAAAATGATGAGTGCTGAAGAATGTGCCCGCCGCATTTTGCATGCTGTTAAAAAGAAAAAGAGATCACTGGTAATGACCTTCACCGGTAAGGAAACTGTGTTCATGCAGAAATTCTTTCCTGGTCTTGCAGATAAATTCGTAAGAAAATTTTATTTTAAGGAAGGGAAGTTGATTAAGTAAGAAAAGGAATTCCAAATCCTAAATTCGAAATTCGAAATTATTCATGCCCTTAGTGACGCTTACATCCGACATTGGAGAACAAGATTATCTTGTTGGTGCCGTTAAGGGACGGTTGCTTCGCATTAACCCGGAATTTCAGATCATCGATATTACACATAAACTCTCTCCGTTCAATTATCCGCAGGCGGCTTATGTCTGCAGAAATGCCATTAAAAATTTTCCTGAGTTTACCTTTCACATTGTTCTGGTAAACTTATTTGAATCAAAACCGGAACAACTCTTACTTGCTTTTCATAAAGACCAATACCTTGTTTGTGCGGACAATGGTTTGATTGGAATGATCCTCGAAGACAAACCTGAAATGGTAATTGGTGTTCCGCTGGAAAAAACAGCCATCAAAAACACATTGTACTGTATTGATGTAGCAGCAAAAGCAATCACCCAATTAATGAATGGACAGCCTGTTCAAAACATTGGTGTTCCTGATACCGGTTACATTGAAAAGAATCCTTTACGTCCAACACTTGGCGAAGACTGGATAGAAGGCCAGATCATATTCATCGACAATTTTGAAAATGTAATTGTAAACATTACGCAGGAGCAATTTGAACAACAGCGCAAAGGCCGCCGTTTTAAAATTGTTTTCAAACGCGATGAAATTATCGAACGTGCAAGTGAGTGATCATCGCCTAAAGGCGAGACAGGCACAACAGGTGTT
>JAGIAB010000215.1 GCA_017745135.1 Flavisolibacter sp. | reverse complement strand
GGAATGAATAGCTATCTCCTTCGCTGAAATTCTTTTTTCTTACTGTCTAGTCAATTATTAAGAAGTTCAGGTTTAAATACAGTAAAAACATTGCTTTGATTAACTGTAATTTCAACACCCAACTCAATTAAAATTCTCCCATAATGTTCTGTAAAAAAATATCAGTCTTGCTGCTCCTTGCGGCTATTTCTTTGACAACCCATGCGCAATCAGGAACGCAATCGGCCCGTATTCAGCCCGTAAGAAAAATATCTTCCGGTGCATTGCCACAGTACAAGCCAACACGTGATGAAATGCTTGTCCGCTACCGGCAGGCAGCCTTGTTAGATAGTACAATTAGGAATAAAGTATTGAAAACAAATGTGCAGGCAAACTGGCAGGCTGATGGCGAAAGCTTTTGGTATCGTAATACTTTGAAGGATTCTGTATTAGAATACATTTATGTAAACGCAGCAAAAGGAACCAAACAAAAAGCATTTGATCATGCAAAGCTTGCACAGGCTGTAGGAAAGGCTGCCGGAAAAACTTACGATGCATCAAGACTTCGTATCACGAACCTGATTTTTGAAAATGCCAATCTGATTACTTTTCAAATGGACAGGCAATGGTGGAAGTGTGATTTAACTACTTATGAGATTACTTCCGTTTCTGCACCTGAAGGTTTCAGGGATAATGATGGCGAAAGAAGATTTGGTGCCGGAGGCGGTAATCGTGGCGCTGTCAATCAAAACGAATTTGGATCCATGACAAGAAGGGCTCGTGCATTTCGTTCCGATAGCCTCTCACCCGATAAACAATGGGTAGCCTTTATTAAAAACGGAAACGTGTTTGCAAAGCCGGTAAGCGATGGTGAAGAAATTCAATTTACGACAGATGGTACAATTGAAAAACCATATGGACAGTTAGCATGGTCGCCTGACAGCAAAAATATAGTCGGATATCATATCAACCCCGTAAAAGATAAACAGGTACATTACATTCTGACTTCAGCATCGGGTACCAGAGGTGAGCTTCGTTCACGTGGCTATGCACAACCAGGCGATGAAAATACCAGCTATGAAATGTTCATTTTTAATCTTGCTGATAAAAAACAAACAAGAGTGGATATTGACATTATCGATTTTTCCGGTGCTCCTTTATTACATTGGAGAAAAGGCGATAATAACTATTTCACTTTCGAAACGGTAGACAGAGGTCATCAGCGTTTTCGTATTATTGAAGTGAATGTTCCCTCCGGCAAGGCAAGAGAAATTGTTGATGAAAAAACCAACACTTTCATCTTCGAGCAACGCATCTTTACTTACTACATGCCCGACACGCATGAAATTGTATGGGTCACTGAAAAAGATGGATGGCGTCATATTTACCTGGTAGATGAATTAACCGGCAAAGAAAAAGTACAGGTAACAAAAGGAAATTGGGTGGTCAGAGAAATTGACAGCATTGACCAAAAGAAACGGGAGATATGGTTCCAGGCAAGTGGTATGAATGCAGGCGAAGACCCTTACTTCGTTCACTATTACAGAATCGGTTTTGATGGAAAGAATTTGGTGAAGCTTACAGAAGGAAATGCCAATCACAGAGCCTCTTTTTCTCCAAACAGAAAATACTTCATCGATAATTATTCAAGAGTAGACATGGCTCCGGTGATGGAACTGAAAATAACCGAGGACGGGTCAAAAATTATGGAGTTGGAAAAAGCTGATGTCTCTGCCTACCTGGCCACAGGACTGAAATTGCCCGAAGTGTTTCATGCAAAAGGACGTGATGGAGTTACAGATATCTGGGGAGTTGTTTTCCGTCCAAGAAATTTTGACTCAAAAAAACGCTACCCGATAATTGAGCAGATTTATGCAGGACCACAAGGCTCGTTTGTTCCAAAAAGCTTTGTTGGATATGGTGAAACGCAAAGCCTTGCAGAACTGGGTTTTATTGTTGTGCAGATTGATGGTATGGGAACATACAATCGCTCCAAAGCTTTTCATGATGTATGCTGGAAGAACCTGGCAGATGCCGGTTTCCCCGATCGCATTTTATGGATGAAAGCCCTGGCTGCAAAATATCCTTATGTAGATACAACCCGGGTAGGAGTGTACGGTACATCTGCTGGTGGGCAAAACTCTGCAGGAGCCTTACTGTTCCATCCTGAATTTTATGATGCTGCTGTGTCAGCCTGCGGTTGTCATGATAACAGGGTAGATAAGCAATGGTGGAATGAACAGTGGATGGGTTATCCTGTAGGTAAGCATTATGATGAACAATCCAACATTACGAATGCGTATAAGCTTCAGGGTGATTTATTGCTGATTGTTGGAGAAGCCGACGAGAATGTTCCACCGGAATCAACCTATCGTGTAGTTGACGCTTTGATCAAAGCAGGAAAGAGTTTTGAATTTTTATCAGTGCCTGGAATGGGCCACAGCGATGGCGGACCTTACGGAAGAAAGAAAAAGAGAGACTTTTTTGTTAAGTCGCTCTTAGGTGTTGATCCACCCAAACGCAATACCAACGAATTATAACCTTACGAAACTTTAAGCTGGGAGGCTGCCGAAAAATTGGTCAATCAACAACGGCAGCCTCTTTTTCTTTTGCTATCGTTTTCGTTTTTTTCCGGGATACCAACAGGTAATACAGTGGTATTCCCAGCAGGGTGATAATTAAGCCCGGCCAGGTATAGGTAGGTTTATATACAATGAGTAAAATACAAAAGCTCAGTCCCATCAAAATATAAATTATCGGAAGTACCGGGTAGCCAAAAGCTTTATAGGGTCTTTCAATATCGGGTCTCTTTTTACGAAGGATAAAAATACCGGCGATGGTGAGCATATAAAATACAACCACTACAAAGGAGATCATGTCAAGCAAGTCCCCGTACCGGCCGCTAAGGCACCATACACAGGCGAAAATGCATTGCAGCCACAATGCTCTTTCCGGCACAGCGTTGCGGTTCAAACTGGCTATTTTTTTAAAGAATAAGCCATCCGCTGCCATAGTGTAATAAACCCTGGCGCCTGCCAAAATAATCCCGTTGTTACAACCAAATGTCGATATCATGATCATCACAGCAATAATAATAGTACCCGCATTTCCGAAGATCACGTGTGACGCGGTAACGGCTACACGGTCTTTTTCAGCAGAGCCAATATGGTCTAACGGCAGCACAGCGGTGTACATGACGTTTGTTGCAATGTAAACGAGGGTAACAATTAAGGTGCCCAGGAATAAACTTAAACCAATATTTCTTTTTGGATTTTTGATCTCACCTGCTATAAACGTTACATTATTCCAGGAATCACTGCTGAAGATGGAACCAACCATGGAAGCCGCAATGGCACCTAAGGCGGCAATAGTCGTATAAGAAGAGAGGCTGCCATCGGTATGTAACTGCCGCATCTGCCATGGGTTCGACCAGTTCTGGTTCCATACGGTTCCCTTGAAGGCAATAAAACCAAATAAAATCAGCCCGAAAAGGCTCAACAACTTGGTTAGGGTAAAACTCGTTTGAATGGTTTTGCCGCTTTTAATTCCCCTGGTGTTCAGGTAGGTAAGGAATGTGATAATTACAATTGCAAGCAGTTGGGCAGGTGATACTTTAAAACTTCCAAAATGAGCAATGACAAGGTCTTCGCTAAAAAATGGAAACAGGTAGGCAGTAAACTTGGCAAAAGCCACTGCTACGGCAGCAATTGTAGCGGTCTGAATAACTGAAAAAAAGCTCCATCCGTATAAAAAACCAATGAGCGGGTTGTAAGCCTCTTTCAAATAAACATATTGTCCGCCTGCTTTGGGAAACATGGAGCTGAGTTCTCCATAGCTGACTGCAGCAGTAATGGTCATAAAACCGGTAATGAGCCAAACGGCAGTCAGCCATCCTGCACTGCCTACATTACGGGTAATATCGGCGCTCACTATAAAAATGCCTGAGCCGATCATGGAGCCAGCCACTATCATAGTGGCATCTAATAATCGAAGGGAAGGTTTAAAACCGGGTGTTGACATAAACAACGTTTCAATTTATAGAAAGGGAAGATAGTATTTCTGGTCTCCCGTTTAACTTTCACCATTATTGAATCTGAATAAATTGTATGCAGATTTTAACCTGTTTTTCCGAGTGGGTGGGATAGCTCAGAATTAAAACCTTGAATAAGGTTAGAAAGGGAGAACCGTATTGCTCACTTAGCCGGATATTGGCTACTTATTCTCATATTTTAACCCTGCCCAATGTTTTTTTTGGAGGTTCGGGTTAATTTTCTGTAAATTAAACCACCATTTACTAACACACTCAAAGATTGCTATTATGAAAGTACTGCCATTCACCATCCCGACTTCTCATGATAAAACCATATTGGTTCAGGAAGATATTCTTCCTTACTTCTATCCACATTTGCACCGACATGAAGAAATTCAATTAACACTGATCTTAAAAGGTGAAGGCACATTGGTGGTAGGCAACAGCATGCACAGTTTCAAGCCCAATGAAGTATATCTCATCGGAGCTAACATGCCGCATGTATTTAAAAGCGATGACATTTATTTTGATCAGGATAGCAATAATGAAATCCACGCACTGACTATATTTTTCAATACTAAGGGCAGGCTGGCTTCTTTGTTTGATTTACCTGAATTGAAAAATGTGCACTTGTTTTTTTCGACACACTATAGCGGTTTAAGAGTCCACGAACACTCCTTTGCCGATATTTCGGCCAGGATGCTCAGCATTAAATATGCTTTAGGAATGGATCAACTGATGCAGTTCTTTCAGCTGTTAAAATCTTTAAGCACTCTGGAGATCATTACTCCTTTGTCTTCAGGAGTCGAACCAAAAATGTTTAGTGATCATGATGGTATGCGGATAAGCAATATCTACAATTATATTATGAACCACTACAACCGTGATCTTACCTTAGAGGAAGTGGCGGCTGCAGCCTATATGACGCCTCAGGCTTTTTGCAGGTATTTTAAAAAACACACCAGAGTAACCTTTGTTACATTCTTAAATGAAATAAGGATTAATGAAGCATGTAAAAAACTTCTCGATGGCGCTTATGATAGTGTTTCTTCAGTGGCCTTTAATTGCGGATTTAACAGTATAACCAACTTCAACCGTGTTTTTAAATCTACCATTGGTAAATCACCCAGAGAATACGCCTCAGAATTTTTGAGCAAAGTAAATTGAAACAATTCCGGCTTTCTGAAGTCAAAATTTCGTCTATATTGGTCCCTTTTGTTTCGATAGGGCGTTACAGTACGAACCATCAAGTTCCTTACGGGTGGCAGGGCTAATTGAGCACATGGCCGCTTAGTAATAATCGATGCCAGCAACGATTGCAGATAGGAATTTATGATCTATTCTGGTCTTAAATTCTGGTGCCTGGGACTGAATTCTTTAGTTATTGGGCATCAATTACTTCTCTGAAAACTGTGTCAAATTTGTGTCGTGAAAATCGAAAGAGCTATCTACGTACCGATATATGTACTACTTTTCACTTTCTACCTATCACTACAAAAACAATCAAATGGTATGAGGATTCTATTGTTGCTTTTTGCATTGACATCTTCTTTGTTGCTCGGGGCTCAAACGGTAAAACAGGGCTTTAAGGACAGCGGTTCTGTCCAACATAGGCAAAGCAACAAATGGTTTGTTACCTCGTACAGCAATTTAGGTGTTGGTTTCAATTTTATTAATGGAAACAGGGCTACTATCGCATCTGCACCTGTAGGTTTAAA
>JAGIAB010000214.1 GCA_017745135.1 Flavisolibacter sp. | reverse complement strand
AAGGGGGATTCGCTACACGCTGCGGAAACTTCCCTTCAATAGTTCACCCCACAAACAGAAATCCCGCCTATGCGGCGGGATTTCTATTCATATACCGGCAACCGTTAACGAGGTACTAACTTAATGGGAAAAAGCAACTAAAAACAGAACCTTTACCCGGCTCACTCTGTACAGTAATGGTTCCACCATGATTCTCCATGATTTTTTTACATATCGCAAGACCTATGCCCGTCCCTTCAAATTCGTGTTTGCCATGCAAACGCTGGAAAACCTGGAAGATCTTTTTTGCATAGCGTTGATCAAATCCAAAGCCGTTGTCGGCAAAAGAAAGCTTCAAATACTCCTCTCTGGCCTCATTCACTTCCACCTCCCTGCCATCTACAATTTCAGAAGAGACCGTTACTTGCGGAACATTTCCCGGCTTTTGAAATTTAATAGCATTGCTGATAAGATTTTTAAAAAGATAAAATACCTGGTTAGAGTTGGCCTTGATCACAGGCAATTCATCTTTATTGATCACTGCTCCCGTTTTCACAATTTCCTCGGTCATATCATCCATAACCTGGTTTAGTATGTTATTCAGATTAACATCTTCTTCCCTGTGCGTATCGGAATGAATTTTTGTCAATACCAGAATATCATCAATCAGAAGTTCCATCCGGTGTACCGATACGCTGATCTTCTCAACCAAACTTTTCCCCTTTAATGATAATTGATTCATTTCCTGTTCCAGTAACCAATCAGAAAATGTATGGATCTTTCGCAAAGGCTCCTTCATATCATGCGAAGCCACAAAAGCAAAACTGGTAATCTCCTCATTCTTTTGCTCAAGTTCCACATTCTTGCTCTCCAGCCTTTTATTCAACGCATTAAGTTGTTCCGTATTTATAACATAATCGCTTACATCATGCATGATGTTGACGACGGCATAGGTGTCGCCGGCTGCATTTTTCAGAGGTATATAAAATAATTCCAGGTAATCGCCGGTATAGCCATCCCTCACAATGGGCACATGAATAAATTGGCCTTTTAAGGAAAGTTCCTGCCCATTCATGTACTCCGGGTGATTTTCGATTCCCGGGAACATTTCAAAAATGGTCTTGCCAATGACTTCTTCTTTGGTTTTATGATGAATTTGTTCACAGCGCTTGTTCCAGCCAACAAACCGGTAATTCTGATCAAATACGGTAATGCGGTCAACACTCGCATCAAGAATGGCCTCGGCAAATTGTGTGCGTTGTTTCAATTGCTCCCTTAACTCCACTTCTTCGGTTACATTTTGCAACACACTTAAAATATGCGTTACTTTTCCAGACGAGTCTCTCAAAAAAGGTTTGGAACGATTGCGCAGCCAGATGATTTTATCATCGTCGGATTTGAGGCGGTATTCTAGTGTTAAAACTTCACCGTCTTTGGCAACTGCTGTTTTTTCATTATGATGCAGCAGATTCAAACGATCATCCGGGTGAATGAGTTGCAACCTTCCTTCAACGCCCATTTCAATCAAATCCTGATTGCTGATACCTGTCCAAGCAGACAAACAATTGTTTAAATAAACGGGTTGTTTTTTTTGAAGATCATAAATGGTAATGGCATCGGGTGAAGCTTTTGTTGTTTGTTCCAGCCAGTGCTGGCTCTCCTTTAACCGTTCTTCCGCTTTTTGAATATCCGTGATATCCATATCAACGCCAATGAATTTTTGAACTTTCTGTTTTTCATCATGAACTACTGAAGCTTTTATCCGTAGCAACCGTTCTTCACTACCTCTTTTAATTTTTATTACTTCTTCGAAAGAACGATGTTTCTTCCTCAGGTTACTGACGATTCGTTTAGCAACAGATCGGTCTTCTTCCAGGGCAAAATCCAAATAGATTTCTGGACGAATTTTCATTTGCTGCGGAAGGCCAAATAGTTTATACATGCCTGGGCTCCACCTGAAATCGCCAGTATCAACAGTATATTCCCAACTTCCTGTTTGTGCCAATTGTTCTGTATGTTGAAGAATGGTCAGATTTTTCCTGATTTCTTCTTCCGATTTTTTTCGGTCTGTAATATCTCTCACTATCCTACAAGCTCCAATAATATTCTTGTCATCTCTTAAAGGAAAGATGCTGATCAAAACATCAATCAACTTTCCTTCTTTAGTGATGCGTTGGGTTTCCAAGTCAATAATGGCCTCCCCTTTTATGAAAACCGTTTCTTTTATTGAAGCAAATTCTGCCAGCTTATGCTCCGGAATGATGAACTCTGTTAATTGCCTGTGAATGACTTCCTCCTGCGAGTAACCATATAAAACTTCAGAAGCATGATTCCAGTAAATGACTTGTCCATTCTTATCAAGAGTTATAATGGAATCATGAGCACTGTCGGTAATGCGCTTGAAATTTTCAAGATCTGCATTCATCTGTTGCAGCTCTTCTGTTCGGTGGGCTACCTCCTGCTCCATCATCAAAGCAAAATCCTTTAATCGTTCCTCTGCTTCTTTGCGCTCGGTAATATCAACTATAAGAGAAACGCCTGTTTTTTCATCACCTAATGCAGCTCCTGCAAACAGTCCCCAGCGCAGCTCACCATTGGAGCGATAAAATTGTTTTTCGTAAGGCCTGATATGACCTGTTTGTTTAAATTCCTCAATTGCCTGCAGCGTTCGCGGCATCCATTCCTTTGGCGTATAAACATCCCAGCGGACTTTTTCAGAGTTCAATTCCTCTCTTGTAACACCCATCAAATCCAGGAAGGCATCATTGGCATCGACAATTGGCCCATTAATATCAAAAAAGACAATTGCAACAATTCCACTTTCACTTAAGCTCCTGAATTTTATTTCCGATTGCCGTAGAGCTTCTTCTGCTTCTGCTCTTTGCTGTTTTTCTGTGTTACTGGAGATGATAACAGCGGCAGCCTGTGTAACCATACGGGCAAGTGCAAGATCATTTGGAGTAGCATGTCTTGGTTCTTTAAAATACAGGGCAAATGTACCCACGGCCTTATCATCGATTGTTTTAATGGGGAATGACCAGCAGCCGCGGTAATTGAATTTATCGGCAATAAATGTCCAGGATTTCCACCGGGGCTCCTCATAAACATCCGGCGTTATAACAGGTTGGCCGGTAAGCACAGCAAGTCCGCAGGCGAGCGAATCCTCTCCAATTAAAATACCATCTATTTCATCTGCAAAAGCGTCGGGCATATTTCCTGCACCACGGATCATGTAAAGGCCGGTAGCGGTTTTGTCGGCTATATAAAATGCTGTGCGGACATCGCCGGAGATTTCATTTACAACAAGGCGGGAAAGTATATTGAGCGATTGGTGTAGCTTCATTTACAACTGACTGGTAGGCTTCTTTCAAAGCAGCCATCCTGGCTTCATTGATATGTAATGCCTCTTCGGCTTTTGCTCTTTCCACAGCAGCCCAGGTACGTTCTGCTATTTCTGTGGCCAATTCAATTTCTATATCCTTCCAGGCCCGTTGTGTGCATTGCGTTACACAAAAACGGCCCACGAGCTTTCCATCCTTCACCACCGAGAGACTCATGAAGGCGATGATTTGCAGATCGGTGCAAAGTCGCTGCAACGGCTCATCCAACATTTCGTTTTTGGCTACATCTGAAATAATAATTGGCTCATCCGCGAAAAAGAAGGATCGGAAAACAGGCAATTCTGCTATCGAATACATTCCCGCAATGGAAAACAAATCTTCCCGAAAGGCATCACGCCGTATGATGGCATCGTCGCCATCAATTTCTACATAGTAACATCTGTCAGCTTTTAAATAATCCATGGTGGTGTGTGTGCAGGCTGACA
Organism: Flavisolibacter sp.; assembly: GCA_017745135.1. GTDB lineage: Bacteria > Bacteroidota > Bacteroidia > Chitinophagales > Chitinophagaceae > Flavisolibacter. The sequence goes on along the minus strand of JAGIAB010000214.1, from coordinate 1,896 downwards.
GAATTTCTACAGGGTCATGCAAGGCATAAAGCACATCACTTAGCTTTAATATAAATTGCTGTTTTTGTTCGAGGTGTTTACGTTTGGTAATATTATCAAATACTATGGCAACCTGCCGGCTTCCTTCTCCTCCAACTCTTGAAGCATGGGATGTAAACCAGCGTTCGATAGCCGGTACATAATACTCCATACGTGCAGGCTGTCCGGTAAGCGCAACATTTCCGTAAAAATCGAGCCATTGCTGTTCAACAGTTGGTAACAATTCAAGCAACTGCTTGCCTACTACATCTCCAAGTCCTGTCTTTCGCCGATAGGCTTCATTGGCTTCCAGGTAAAGCAAATCAACCGGCTTACCATTATTATCCAGAAGGACTTCAACAAGACAAAACCCTTCATCAATAGAATTAAAAAGAGAATAGTATTTGTCAGTTGCTTTTTGTGCGATTTCATCTTTCAGCCGAAGAATTTCTTCTTCCGCTTTTTTGCGGCTGGTAATATCTCTTATTGTTGTAGCCACACCATCATTCAGCTTCACTACCGATTGATAAAACCATCCATTAAATTGTTCATGTGCATAATGCCTTTCGCTTTGATCAGGCACGCCGGTTTCAACCACCTTTTTATATTTATCAAAGATGCCTTCCTGTACCACACCGGGATTAAGCTGAAGCAGCGTTTTACCAATGGCATCAGGTATCTTTTTTTCCGCTTCATGATTCAAAAGAACGTACCGGAAATCAACAATTTCATCATTTTCATTCCGTACGGCCTCAAGCACTTTTATCATGTCAGTTACCGCATCCATGGTAGTATGCAGCAGTCTGCTTGTTTGTTCACGTTCTTTGGTTAGCTGGTATTCGCTGCTTAAATCATGCACAATCCATAATACGGCTGTTACGTCACCGGTTTCATCTTTAATGGGGGTTAGATAGGTTTCAAAATATTCTTCACTCTCCCCGTTTTGTGTCGCCGGCAAATAAATCGTTTCTCCTTTCAACACTTTTCTGAATTCGCCATAACTTACATGGTTGCGAAAGGAAGGGAAAATTTCCAGTATATTTTTACCGAGAACTCTTTCTTTATTAATGGCATAATACTCTTCTGCTTTCCTGTTCCAGTACAAATAATTCATAAAGCGGTCCAGCACTATAATCCTGTCAACAGAAGATTCTACCAGGTTTTCAATAAAATTTAAACGTTCGTTGAGTTGTTGCTGTAACTCCAATTGTTTGGAAATATCCTGGATCACATGCAATACCCCCTCAACTTCACCTGCTTCATTCTTTAGTGGCCATAGCCAGTAATCATGCGGCCATTTTAAATAAACGCCGCTCACTCTTGCAGAATATCCTTCATGTCCCCTGATGGCAAGCTGTATTTGTGCCAGGAAGCTTTCTTCGTTCAATTGGGGCAATACATCAAATAAGTTATGATAAAGGGCATCTTGCTTTTCAATGCCTGCTTTTTTTTCGGCAATCTTATTCCAATGCAGTATGGTATTATCAATATTGGTAAAGAGAACCATGTCATTCACCGAATCTTTCAGCAGCTCTGTAAACAATTTATTATTGGAAAACTGTTCTGAGAGTTCGTCCTGTTTAGAAATATCATGAACCAGGGCGATGGTTGCATCCTTTCCATAATTGACCTGGCGAAACGAGATCCTTACCTTCCTCATACTGCCTCTTGAAATCAGGCGGATGATAATATCATCATGGCTTTGATGATTCAGCAATAAAGCCTCGGCATCCTTAAATATTTTCAGATCGGCAGGATGAATATTTTTATAAAGAAAACGAGGTAACGGCTCCTGGCCCCCCGGCTTATAACCAAGCATGCGGTAAAATCCATCGCTCCATTGCATATAGCCATCCGGCAGCCAAATAAAGGAACTGA
>JAGIAB010000213.1 GCA_017745135.1 Flavisolibacter sp. | reverse complement strand
GGTTTAAGGTACCCACACGTCCGGTGCTTGATGGACCAAAGGATGATCTTACCGGAGGCTCATGGAAATGGGCCAATCCAAAGGATATACGGCCTTTTTCTGCAGTAGCTTATTTCTTTGCAAAAAAATTGTACGAAAAATACCATGTACCGATTGGCATTATCAATTCCAGTGTCGGAGGTACACCTATTGAAGCCTGGACAAGCGAAGAAGGATTAAAACAATTTCCTGCAATTATCAGCACAGTTGAAAAAAATAAAGACACTGCTTATATCGATAGCTTCAGAAGACGAGGTGGGCCTGGAGGTTTTCCAAGACAACAACAATTAACTGCCGATAAAGGAACAAATGGTCAGGTGCCCTGGTTTGATCCCGCATACATACCAAAAGGATGGAAAACGATTACTGTTCCTGCTTTTTGGGAAGACCAGGGAGTTAAAGACCTGAATGGCGTGGTATGGTATCGAAAAGAAATTGATGTTCCTGCTTCCATGGTTGGTAAGCCGGCAAGAGTTTATCTTGGGAGAATAATTGATGCAGATGTTTTGTATATCAACGGAAAACAAGTTGGAAGAACGGGTTCTTTATATTCTGAAAGAAGATATAATATATCAGCAGATTTGTTGAAGGCAGGCAAAAATCTTTTTGTCGTTAGAATTACAAACAATAATGGCAAAGGTGGTTTTGTTCCCGATAAACCTTACTATCTCTTTTCCGGTAACGATACGGTTAGTCTTGTTGGTCTGTGGCAATACAAAGTAGGCGAAGTGTATATGCCCCGCACAGGTGCAGGAGGTGGCGGAGGTTTTTCTGCACAAAATGCACCTGCTGCCTTGTATAATGGTATGATAGCCCCGGTTACCAATTATACGGTTAAGGGATTTCTATGGTACCAGGGTGAAAGCAACATCACCAATGCAGCACAATACGCACAATTGCAGCCAGCACAAATAAATGACTGGCGCAACAAATGGAATAGCGGCGACCTTCCGTTTCTTTTAGTGCAATTACCCAATTACGGAGATTATACGTACATGCCTGTGGAGAGCAGTTGGGCTTTATTTAGAGAGTCACAATTCAAAGCGCTTTCACTTCCCAATACAGGAATGGCTGTAACCATCGATATGGGTGAGTGGAATGATATACACCCCTGGAACAAACATGATGTGGGCGAACGGCTGGCATTAGTGGCGCGAAAGATTGTATATGGTGAAAACATCGTTCATTCAGGCCCTCTTTACCAATCGGCGAGAATAGATGGAAATAAAATAATTGTTTCGTTTACCAATATTGGAAGTGGATTGATGACCAGCGATGAAGAAGAGTTGAGTGAATTTGCCATTGCAGGCGCCGATAAAAAATTTGTTCCGGCAAAAGCAAAAGTTGAAGGAGATAAAGTAGTAGTATGGAGTGATGAAGTACCCAATCCTTTGTATGTACGATATGCGTGGGCAGACAGTCCGCCATTTCCGAACTTGTACAATAAGGAAGGGCTACCGGCTTCTCCTTTCAGAACAGATAATTAGTGATTTCCTTTCTTAGGAAGCGGTAGTTAATTTGGAACCGGCAATGCAAAGAATGAGTAGTTTGATTAACAATGTAAAAGTTTTTATTTGAAATTTCCCTCTGAAGGGAAGTCCTGTTTATAAAATTCAGTTCAGTACCATAAATTTTAGCTTGCTATGAATCATTCGATTGTTAAGGGTTTATCCCACTCTTGCTTTTTTTTATTTGTAACGTTTATGCTTTTCATTTCCGGTTGCCGGCACTCACAAAAACCTTTGGCCGAGCAGCAACATAAGGAATGGAAGGATTATGGCGGTGGCCCCGACCATTCAAAATTTGTAGACCTCGATCAAATCACAAAGTCCAATGTCAGTCAATTACAGGTCGCTTTTGTTTATCCTACCAATGACAATCTTTCCTACAGCTTTAATCCTATTATCGTAGATAATGTGATGTATGTTTTGACAAGGAACAATTCATTGGTGGCTGTTGATGCTACAACCGGAAAAGAAATATGGATTCACAAAGGTTTGAACGGCATCATCGCACGTGGTATCAATTTCTGGCAGAGTAAGGATAAAAAGCAAAAGCGATTGATCATCTTCCTTAAAAATACCATGCAGGCCATTGATGCCAATACCGGTAAATCGATCATGGACTTTGGTGAATCCGGCAAAGGATACACCGATATGAGAATGCATCTCGATCGCGATACTTCAATGCTTGGCAGAATGACGTCCACAACACCAGGCCATATTTTTGAAGATTTGATCTTAGTAGGTTCTGCACCGGGTGAAAACCCCTTCGATGGTCCCGGACATTTAAGAGCTTACAATGTACTCACCGGCAAACTGGCCTGGGTATTTCATACCATTCCACATCCCGGTGAGTTTGGATATGAAACCTGGCCGAAAGATGCTTACAAGTATGTGGGTGCAGCCAATGCCTGGGGCGAAATTTCCATTGATGAAAAAAGAGGGATCGCTTATTACCCTTTAGGTTCGCCTACTTACGATTATGATGGTGCAGACAGGGAAGGAATGGGTTTGTTTGGTAATTGCATTCTTGCGCTTGATGCACGAACAGGTAAACGCCTGTGGCATTTTCAAACCGTGCACCACGATATATGGGATTATGATTTGACCGCTGCACCCCAGTTGATAACGGTGAGCCACAATGGAAAAAAAATAGATGCCGTTGCTGTAGCAGCAAAGACTGGTTTTTTATTTGTGTTTAACCGTGTAACAGGAGAACCCTTGTGGCCTATTGAAGAAAGGCCGGTTCCGAAAAGCGAGATGCCGAATGAACAATCATGGCCCACGCAACCTTTTCCAACTGTTGTTCCTCCGTTCAACCGGCAGACCGTAACAGTTGACGATCTTAACCCTTACATTACCGGTGCTAAACGAGACTCACTGATCAAAAGGATACAGGCTGCTAAAGTTGGATTGTTTCAACCGCTTTCCGATAAATATGAAGTGATTGCTATGCCGGGTTCTACCGGTGGCGCCAATTTTGGTGGCACTGCCTCTAACCCTGAAAAGGGCATGATGTATATACTTACCAAGGAGGCCGGATCTTTTTATCGTTTAAAAATAAGAGAACCACGTCCCCGCCCGCTATCAGGCGACCGGCTTGCACAAGCAGAAGGATTGTACAAACAAAATTGCCAGAGCTGTCATGGTGCTGATAGAAACGGCTTGCCTGCTCTTGGTACCAGTCTCTTAGGTCTTGGCTCCAGGATGAACGCTGCCGGTTTCAAACAAGTCATTAATAACGGTAAAGGAAGAATGCCTGCAATGCCACACCTTGACGAGGGGACCATTGCTGATCTTTATTCCTTTCTGACACAGAGAAGAGGAGGCGATGATTTTATGGGACGTGGCTCCAACAGTGGAGACGTACATGTAGCTCCCGGCCCGGTGGTTGATTCAGGAGGAGTGGACCTTCCCACTTTTGCTTCCAAAAAAGATGTCGGATATCCTGAGGATTATACAGGTCCTAAAGCTGTTCATATAGAAGCACATAACTGGGGAGAAGATGCTGCCAGTATTCTTTCGCCTCCGTGGTCATGGGTTGTAGCGTATGATTTGAACCAGGGCACCATTAAATGGAAAGTGCCATTTGGAAATGAGGACACCATACCCGGTGGTAAAAACCTGGGTAAGATCAGTGGTTCTGCCCGCAAAGGAATGGTAGTTACATCTACGGGAATTGTGTTTGCTGTTTGCGGTGATGGTAAAGTTTACGGCTATGATGCAGAAAATGGAAATGTGATCTGGTCGACAAATTTAGGACGGTCAAATCCAAGCGGTATTCCTGCCATGTATGAGGCCAATGGCACACAATACCTTGTTGTTTGTTCAACCGGTAAATTATTAGATAAAACCAAAAAAGAAGAAGATGTTCCGAAAGGCTATGTGGTATTTGCGCTGCCCAAAAAGAAATAAAGAGTGCATGAAAAATGATTCTGATTTTTTGTTGGGACAAATTGCCTTAAACTGATGTACTGGAAACCAAACCGGATTTGGTAGCAACTAAAAAGATCAGTTAACTGCGATATAACGGTTATCCTAATTCGGAGGCAGCAATCGTTGTCTAAGTAATTTTACTTATAAATTGAATATTGTAAGAAAGTTCTTCTGGATTTTTATTTCTACGAGGGTTAGAAGTTATTAGTGCCGAGTTTGATGAACAGTAATTTCTTATTTTTATCGGGAATAAAAAACACATGTCAACGATTGCTTCCTCCCAACCGCAGTTTGCGATTGATACTGCTGCTATAAAAAAAGCCGCATCTGTTTACCGGGCTGTTTATCATCCTTTACGAATGCAGATAGTAGAATTGATACACAAAGCCGGCACTATTAATGTTACACCTATCATCAAGAAATTTAAGGTGGAACAATCCTTAATCTCTGCACATTTAAAAATCTTGCGTGATGCAAGAGTGCTCAATACTCAAAGGGAGGGGCAACAAATTTTTTATTCGGTAGACTACAAGCAATTAAACCGGCTTTCAGAATTTACACACAAATTATTATTGACGCCACCATCACAACAAAACGATGATCTTAAACTGCCGGCAAGAAAAACTAAAACCCTGTCATCCTCTTCTTCTTCAAAGTTCACGCCTGCCGAGCAAAAGGTGATCCGCCTGGTTTGCCAGCAATATACCAGCGAAGAGATGGCTGAGGAATTAGGATTAAGCAAACGAACAGTTGAAGGCTACAGGGCTAACATTCTTGAAAAAATGAAAGTCAGGAATTCCGTTGGTATTTTAATTTATGCTGTAAAAAACGGTATGTTTAAAATATAGCTTGGGTGAACTTTCCTGCTACTTGTTCCCAGCATTCTTTTTTAAGATGTCCATGATTTCTTCTACAATTACGTCCGGTTTTTTTTCTATAGAAAAAGAATAAGCATAGGAAGGTTTTTCCAAAGTGGATAGTTGCGATTGAAGAAGGGTTTCCGGCATGAAATGATTTTTTCTTTCCTTCATTCTTTTTCGAATCATCTCTTCCGTTCCTTCAAGATAGATCCAGGTGATCTTTTCATTCAGTCCTTCCTGCAGTATCTTTCGATAGCTTTCTTTCAACGCCGAACAAGCCAAAACAGCGCCTTTATTTTTTTCATGCATTTGCAATTCATGTGAAAGTATTTGTAACCACGGACGCCTGTCATCATCATTTAAAGGAATGCCTTTACTCATCTTCAAAATATTTTCTTCAGGATGAAATTCATCACCCTCAATGAAAGGAAGTGAAAGACGTTTTGCCAGTAGTTTACCGATTGTGCTTTTGCCACATGAGGTTACTCCCATTACAACTACGATCATAAAAACTAATTAAGGAATGATTACCTGCTCTTCCAAAGTTCTGATAGTCTTCGTTTAAAATTATATCTACTCTTTTATATTTCAACTATTAATGCTTTCATAATTCCTCTGAACATTTCTGATGCGCAGGCAAAAACTGTTGTATCTGTTTTCCTCATATGCGATTTTTCATGTTTCGCAATTGAAAAATAACGGTTCGTAAGAGTAGTGGTTTGTTAATGAAGCATTTATAAAAATATTGCTGTCTATTAGCGATTAAACACAAATCATTTTATGAGAAAAATTGCTTACATCCTAAGTATGTTATGTCTCACCATGCAGCTATTTGGGCAGGTGCGAACAATAACAGGTCGTGTAACGAATGCTGAAGGTCGTGGCGTTTCTTATGCAACAG
>JAGIAB010000212.1 GCA_017745135.1 Flavisolibacter sp. | reverse complement strand
GCACTGTAGGTCACAGAGGGAAGTCCTAAAACGAGGGCTTTGTCTGACTGGAAATAATCGCTCAACAGCTTCTCGAACCTGCCCAAAATATCGCTGTTTACATTGCTGCGTGTAATAAACTGGCGATCATAAAAACGCTGGCAGTAATTCAATAAAAGTTCGACATTAGACACGATCAGCGTTTTGCTGTGTTTGTCAATATTTTGTTCTATTTCTTCCTGGATTTTTTCAAAACAGGTTACGATTGTTTTGCGCTCCTTTTTAGACAAATGCAGGGCTTCGTTCACTTCATAAGAAAAGAAAGTATAGTCCTTAATTTTTTTTCCCAAATGCGTTCCTTTAATCAGGTCGGGATGAAAAACCAACCCATAGCCGGATGGTTTTACTGCTACACCTTTACTGTCAACGCCATATACCTGCCCCGGAGAAACAAAGACGAGCGTTCCGTCTTCATAGTCGTAAGGCTGGCAACCATACCGCATATCACCACACTTGATGTTTTTTAGAAACACCGCATAAATACCCATGTACCGCCTGAAATTCTGAACAGCAGGTATTTCATTAAAATTAACCACACTTACCAAAGGGTGCAGTGTGTCAACCTCCATACTATTGTTGTATTGTCTGACTGTATCTATTCTTTCTACTTGTTCCATAATCTAAAAAGCTATGATACAAATTTACTAAACCTAAGTGCCTGATTGATACGGTCAGACCAAAAACCGTAAAACTGGTAAATAAATCTGTGTTCTGTATAAAGTAAGAGCAAGCGGCTTTGACGAACTTTGCACATAGTAAAATGAAGTAAAATGGGAACAGAAACAACAGATATTTTTGAGCGGTTACGAAACGGAGAAATCATATCATCCGACGACCCGCAAGCACATCAATTACGGGAGGCTTCCTACGCTACAAAAGAACTGCTGGTTCAAATGAACAATTCCACCAACCCTGCGGAAATCAGAAATTTGTTAAGCCAAATGACGGGTAGCGAAATTGATGAAAGCGTTGCAGTGTTTACACCGCTCTATATTAATTACGGTAAGCATACCAATATCGGCAAAAACGTATTTATCAATTTTGACTGTACCTTCTTGGATTTGGGTGGCATCACTATAGAAGATAATGTGTTGATTGCTCCAAAAGTCAGTTTACTATCAGAGGGGCATCCCATTGCGCCTGAAAACAGACAATCGCTTGTCCCGGGACGTATTCATATCAAGAAAAATGCCTGGATTGGAGCAAATGCAACCATTCTTCCCGGAGTAACGATTGGTGAAAATGCAGTTGTGGCGGCGGGAGCTGTGGTTTCAAAAGACGTTCCCGATAATGTGATCGTAGGCGGAATACCTGCAAAGATCATTAAAGCAATTTAAGACAAAGATGAAACAGATAGCACTATTGACAATCACTGCAATGCTTGCTTTTACACAAGCATTCAGTCAGACTAAATCAGATAAAAAATCAGGCAAGATGGAAGCAAAAGCAGACCATTATACATTTCAGTTGAGTAATAACGTAACCCGTCAGAAAGTAACCTTTAAAAACCGCTATGGTATTATGCTTACCGGGGATTTATACCTTCCGAAAAACCACGGCAGCGAGCCATTGGCGGCAATTGCCATTAGTGGGCCTATCGGAGCGGTAAAAGAACAATCATCGGGATTGTACGCCAACCAAATGGCGGAGCATGGCTTTGCTGCTTTGGCATTTGACCCATCTTATACCGGAGAAAGCGGCGGCGAACCTCGTGCCGTTGCCTCACCTGATATTAACACAGAGGATTTCAGTGCAGCAGTAGATTTTCTTGGCATACATAAAAATATTGACCGTAAGAAAATCGGCATCATCGGTATTTGTGGTTTTGGCGGTTTCGCCTTAAATGCCACTGCTATTGACAAGCGTGTGAAAGCGGTTGCCGTTACCAGTATGTACGATATGACGAGGGTAATGTCGAAAGGTTATAATGATGCCGTTACGTTGGAACAACGGACAAAAACTTTAGAGCAGTTGGGCGAACAACGTTGGAAAGATGCGGAAACAGGAACATTTGCTTCGGGAGCAATATTAAATCCTGAAAAACTGAAAGGTGATGAACCGCAGTTTGTAAAAGAATACCACGACTATTACCGTACACCGAGAGGATTTCACGAACGTTCCCTTAATTCAACCGGGGCGTGGAATGCTACCAATGCGCTGTCTTTTATGAATATGCCGATTTTGACGTACATCAAAGAGATTTCGCCAAGACCGCTTTTAATCATTGCCGGAGAAAAGGCACATTCCCGATATTTTAGCGAAGATGCTTTTAAAGCAGCAGCAGAACCCAAGGAATTAGTGATTATCCCCAATGCTGTTCACGTTGATTTGTACGACAAGATTGATGTTATTCCTTTTGGCAAGCTGGAAACATTCTTTGCTGAGCATTTAAAATAAAAGATATGAAACAATCCTTTTTGGCAATACTATTGCTGTTTTCTGTACTATGCAGCAGTGCAACATCTTGTAGTAGAAACGCGGACAATATTCAACCCACGAACATTGAAAATAACAATACCAATGATAATATGACAAGTAATAAAATAAATATAAAGGTTGGTTCAAAAGTTTTTACAGCAACACTTTCAGACAATAATGCTGCAAAGGCATTTAAGGAAATGTTGCCTTTAACCATCAATATGACAGAGCTGAACGGGAACGAGAAATATAGTGATTTGCCGAAAAGTCTTCCAACAAACTCGACCAGTCCCGAAACGATAAAAAACGGAGATTTGATGTTGTATGGCTCCAATACGTTGGTACTGTTTTACAAGACCTTTTCAACATCGTACAGCTACACAAAATTAGGCTCCGTTGATGATGCAACGGGTTTGACAACTGCATTGGGTGCAGGAAATGTATCGGTTACTTTTGAAATACAAAAATGAAACAACTATTCATAACAATCGCTGTATTGCTTGCTTTTACACAAGCATTCAGTCAAACTAAATCAAATAAAAAAATCAAGTAAAATGAAAACGACAGTACCAAAAATCAGTGATTTCCCAACGGGAGATGAAAACACAGGTTACGCACAATACTTTACAGGAAAATCTTGGAATGCACCACTTACCCATAACAAAGACCTGAATGTGCCGATGAACAATATTACGTTTGAACCTGGCTGCCGCAACAACTGGCACAAGCATACGGGTGGTCAGATACTCATTTGTGTAGGTGGTGTAGGTTATTATCAGGAGCGGGGAAAAGCAGCCCGCCAACTAAATCCCGGCGATGTGGTTGAGATTGCACCCAACGTAGAACATTGGCACGGAGCCGCACCTGACAGTTGGTTCTCTCATATCGGTATCGCCTGCAATCCGCAGACTAACGAAAATATCTGGTTGCAACCTGTAACCGATGCGGAATACAAAACAGCAACGCAGCAATAAAACCGAAGATATGAATAGGAACAAGGCAGTAAAATGGCTATTGTTTTTTGTTTTACTCTTAAATGCAAATAGAATGAACGCACAAAATAATACGGATCGCCTGAATGCACAGCAACAAGGCTTGGCAAGCATTTCTGCACTGACAGCAACAGGCGATTTGGAAAACTTAAAACCTCGATTTAACAGCGCATTAGATGCCGGGCTTAGCATTAACGAAATCAAAGAAGCATTGACCCAACTCTATGCCTATTGCGGTTTTCCAAGAAGTCTTAATGCTATTGGCACATTTAAGGCTGTACTGGACGAAAGAAAAACAAAAGGCATTTCGGATGATGTTGGAAAGGAAATTGTAGTTGAAAATAATGTTGTCGATAAATACGAGCAGGGCAGAAAAGTTTTAGAGGCATTAACCAAAATGCCACAGGTAAAACCTGCTCCTGGCTTCGGGGAATTTGCTCCACGTATTGATGCTTTTCTGAAAGAGCATTTGTTTGCGGATATTTTCGTTTGTGATGTGCTGACCTATCAGCAAAGAGAGTTGGTTACCATCGCTGCTTTAGCTGCTATGACAGGTGTAGAACCGCAATTGCAGGCACATATCGGAATGGGAATGAATACAGGAATTACGAAAGAGCAGATCGAAGAAATATGCAGCATTATTGAAAAAAACATAAGCAAACAGCAGGCTGATAGTGCAAGAAACGTTTTATCGAAAATTAAAAAGAATTAATATGCCGCATATCATTGTAAAACTTTGGAAAGGGAAGTCGGAAGCGCAAAAGAAAAAATTAGCGGATGAACTGGTAAAAACGGCTATGTCGGTTATTGGCTATGAAGCAGGTTCTTTTTCGGTCGCTATTGAAGAAGTTGAACCAAACGAATGGAAGGGAAAAGTGTACGAACCCGATATTATTCAGAAATCCGAAACCCTGTACAAAAATCCCGGCTACAAAATGGATTAAAGAAAATATTTTATACAATTAATAATTACAAAAATGAGTACTCATAATACAAAAGCATTTGGCGCAGACGTAGCTACAGCTCCGTTAAAAGAAATGAATATCCAACGCAGAGAAACGACTCCGAACGATGTAGAAATAGAAATATTATATTGTGGCATTTGCCATTCCGACCTGCATAGCGTTCATAACGATTGGGGAGGGACAACATACCCGGTAGTTCCTGGGCATGAAATTGTGGGTAAGGTTACTAAAGTAGGCGATGAGGTAACAAAGTTCAAAGTGGGTGATCTGGCAGGTGTTGGTTGTATTGTGGATAGCTGCCGCGAGTGCGACCATTGCCATAACGGAGACGAACAGTTTTGTGACAACGGCTGGACGGTAGTTTTCAACTCGGTGGACAAAAAACACGGGGGCATAACCTATGGCGGGTTTTCCGAGAGCATTGTCGTGGATGAAAACTACGTAGTACGCGTTCCTGAAACACTGGACTTGCCAAGTGCTGCGCCAATTCTTTGTGCAGGGATTACTGTATATTCTCCTTTGAAACACTGGAATGCCGGACCTGGTAAAAACATCGGTATTATTGGTATTGGCGGTTTGGGACATATGGCAATAAAGATTGCTAAAGCAATGGGAGCTTTTATTACTATTTTTACGACCTCACAAGCAAAAGCGGATGATGCAAAACGCCTGGGTGCAGACAACGTAGTCGTATCAACCGACGCTGAGCAAATGAAGAATTGTCCGAAACAGGATATGATTTTAGATACAGTTTCTACAAAGCATGACATCAACACTTACATTGATTTGCTTAAAGTGGATGGCTCCTTGGTTATAGTAGGACTGCCGGCGCAGCCTTTGGAAATCGGTGCTTTTAATGTTGTACACGGGCGCAAAAGTTTTTCGGGTTCCAATATCGGCGGCATTGCCGAAACGCAGGAGGTTTTGGATTTCTGTGCCCAGCACAATATCACAGCAGATATAGAATTAATAAACATGAACCAAATCAACAACGCATTTGAAAGGCTGGAAAAAGGCGATGTAAAATATCGTTTCGTGATTGATATGGCAAGTTTGAAGAACTAATTAGACGTCCAACTAATAAAACAGGAAAAGACAGCAATTTTGCTGTCTTTTTTGATTAAATCTTTGAGGAAAAAGACTTTTCCTCAAAACGGCAATGCAGAAGTCTGCTTAATATAACGCATCACAAAGGAACTTTGGATTTTGCTGATATGCGGTATTCTTGAAAGTCTGTTGGAAACAAAATCATTGTAAGCATCCGGATCTTTGACCATCACTTTTAAAACGATGTCAAAAACGCCGCCGGTAACATACGCTTCCATAACC
>JAGIAB010000211.1:3296-5783 GCA_017745135.1 Flavisolibacter sp. | reverse complement strand
AAGTATCCCAGGGCATGTCAAACTTTATAGCACGAAACGGAAGCTTTGATTTTTCTGATCTTGCTTTTATGTTTTGCAAAGCAATGCTGTTGCGCAAATCCTCAGCAATGGAAAGACCTCCGTAGATGAGGCCAGATTCATCACCGGCAACAATAGAAATTTGTTTGGAAGCCGTTCGAATGGAAAAGGCTTCTTTTCCAAGCTTGTTATCAACAGCAAACCGAATGGTAAAGTCGGGGGAAGAATTGGTTACTCTATAACCACGTTGCTTTAATGTTGCCTGCAAAACACTGTCAACATAGATTTGTTGAATTGATGTATTGGCTAACTGGAGCCGAACTGTTTGGGCTTCTGAGAACTGAGAGACAGAGAAAGCAAAATACAGCAAGGCAAAAAGAAAGAGTTTTTTCATGGCGAACTAAATTAGGACTTCTTTCTTTGCTTGACCTGAATCTTACTCTATAAAATTTTCTCCAAGGAAGATTTTACTTACTGCCGCTACATACAATTGAACATTCAGCATGCAGGCCATTCTATCTTCACCTTTATAGGCCGAAGAAGGTTGATATCCCGGAAATTCAACCGTGATCAATCTTGCAGCATCACGCTGGCCCGTTTCGTCGCAAACAGCCGTGCTGGCCCAACCGCCCAAAGAAGCACCATAACCACGACTATTAGGCATTGCTGATCCCAGGAAATTTCTTTTTTGAAATAATCCAACAGGAGCAGTTTCCGGATCGTTGTAATAAAGGGCAGTCGGAGTTTGTTGTAAATTATTACCAGGCACTTTTCCTCCCCCGCTTTCAATTAGGCTTGCCATAGAAATCGCGAGACTGCTGTCCGTTGAAAAACCAAGGGCATAGCCATCACAATCTGTTCTTGGATCGGCATATATACCGGCCTTTGTTACGTCTTTTATGGCATGAAGATTTACAATGCGGGAAGGCGAATAATCCTGTATCAATTGCAATAAAAACTGGTTTTCTTTTTCAATGATTCGCCCATAAATATCGAAGGGCAGTTTGGGGCTGAATGCTTTGCCGGGTTGCGGCATCTGCCGGTTAGGGTCAACACTTTCTTCGGTTGTATATCGTCCAATATTATCTTTTTGCTTTGTCACCCGCATCATGGCCTTTGAAGCATTATCAGGAAATAGTGAAGGAACGATGACTACATTATAATACGGTCTTTCACCTTCTGATAAAACTTCGACAAGCTGTTTGGCAATTTCAATAGAGGATAATTCGGAGCCATGCATTCCCCCAATTACCAATGCTTTTTTATCGCTGCTGCCGGGAAAATAGTAGGCCTCAACTGTGCGGCCTTCCCCCGTATAACCCAAAATTGCTTTTGCTGATTTTTTATCTTTTATCCATTCCTCAAGCAAACCTGAAGAATAGGCAGTGCTTTTTTCTTCATGAGGAAATTCAAATCCTGGTTCCAAAGAAACCAGTGCTATATCGTTTTGAAGGGTTTGGCCGAAACCGTTTAAAATAGTTAAAGAGAACGCAAGGGTTAGTATGGCTGCTGACTTTTTCATTACTTAAAATGGTAGTCAAAGGTATTTGGGGAAATTTGCAGATGGATTCAATAGTGTATGAATTGAAGAAAGCACGTCATCAATCGTGTTGTAATTTAATTAAAATCTTTCCATCAACAGTTCACGTAAATAAATATCAAACAGCAGATTTATAGATACCTCTGGTGCGGAAAGCTCAAATAAATTAAAGTAATGACACCATTGGGGACAAGATAAATTTCACGCAGAGAAAAAGAGAACGCAGAAAAACATTCTTCTCTGTTCCCTCTGCGCCTCAGCGTGAAATAGACGTTTCAAACGGCTTTGTCCCAGGTTGTATATCATTACCTAAATTAACCTCTAACGGCATCCATAAGCGAACTTAAAAATCCCTGCTCATCAAATTTATTCAGGCCAAGACGTACGGCCACCAATTGCAGAGAAGGAACAATGTAAATGCGTTGCCCGCCATAACCATCCGCATAAAAAAAATCGGCAGGCATTTGCGGAAACTCTTTTTGAGAAGGATTTGTTTCGCTCCATCCATTCAGCCAAAACTGGTATCCATAATTCTTAAGATGATTGACAGCAGGTGCAGTAGTTGTTGTTTGCACCCAGCCTTCGGGTAAAATACGTTCGCCATTCCAAACACCATCGTTCAAATAAAGCATTCCAAATTTTGCATAGTCTCTTGCAGAGGCCCAGATATAGGATGAGCCTACAAAAGTGCCTGAGGCATCAGGCTCCAGTAAGGTATGATACATGCCCAGTTTATAAAACAACTCTTTATACGGAAAACTGTGATACTCTTTATCTCCGACTGTACTGCGTACGATACCTGAAAGGATATTGCTGTTACCACTCGAATAATAAAATTCTGTTCCCGGTTTTACTTTCGAAGAAAGACTTTCAACATAACCAGCCATATCGCCTTTGTTGAAAAGCATATTGGTGGCATTACTATAGCT
>JAGIAB010000211.1:0-3286 GCA_017745135.1 Flavisolibacter sp. | reverse complement strand
ATCCGCTGGTTTGCTGTAATAAATTTTCAATAGTGATTTCCTGCCTGCCATCTGTTGCCTTTTGCCATTCAGAAACCGGTGCCGGTTGTACCGGATTGAGTTTACCTTGTTTTGTCAATATCCCAATTAAAGCACCGGTAACACTTTTAGCCATAGACCATGCCAGGAACATAGAATTCTGATTGTAACCAGTTGCATATTTTTCTGCAATGATTTTGTTTTTATAAACAATGAGCAGCGCTTTTGTTTGCACCGATTTGTTGTTGTACTGTTGCTGGAAGGCAGTTGAAAGCGCATCGTTCAGCTTTACGTTATTGATGGGCAAGCTGTCTGTTGTTGTAGTAGTATTCCAAAAACTATCTGCCAGGTTACCAGCAATTGGCACAATAAATTTTTGCGACCTGATAGCTTCTTCGGAAAGGTCATTAACCAGGGTACATCCCAAACCACTCCTGTAAATAGCCTTACGTTTAGCCATTCCCAAAACGGTTCCTGTAACTGATGAATCTTTATAATTAATTTCAATGCTACCTAAAGAAAGAGGGAAAGAACCCAGTTCTTCTTTATTGATACTTTCTTTTGTTCGGCCCTGGATAAAGGCACAGGAACATGCGTTCTTTGCACTATACCCGCTGATGATCGGGAAAGAAAACCAGCAATAATAAACACCACATACTAACGCAGCCAGTAATATCAAAAACAGAATGCGCTTGGAAGCCTTTTTAAATTTCATGGTTTAAATATAGATAATGATAAGATTGGCATTTCTGTTAACCCAAATTCCTGCTGCTTAGACAAGGCAATTAAAATCACTACTCTCCGTAAAATTTTGTTTGGCAGTTTATAGTTCCAGTTGTAACTTTTTAAGATGAGACGAATTTTATTTTTATTCCTCATAGCAGGGGCTTTGCAAATAAATGCGCAGGAAGCAGTTGCTGTAAGTAAAGAACCCATGCACAAAAATGTTTTTGAAAACGAATACCTGCGTGTTTTGGATGTACGAATTTCACCCGGCGACACGACACTGTTTCATAAACACGAAACGCCTTCCGTTTTTATTTCATTACACCCGGCAAGAACAGGCTCGCAGGTGATTATTGAAGATGGAAGCGCAACGGTATTATCGCTTGACCGCCGGATAACTTTTGAAGGTTTTTATAAAAGTCCGCGTATTCACCGTGTGTGGAATGCAGATACATCCGGGTTTCATGTAATGGATGTAGAAATTCTTACCAAAGGAGATAGAAAAACAGAAGCGCCGATAACACTTCCTGAGTTCAAACAATTATTCGATGCCCAACCAGTAAGAGTATATCGTGTAACAGTAAAAAGCAACCAGGATATAGAAATAAAAAGAAACGCTCCTGTTCTCGTTGTCGGCCTTGATGATGCAGGCAAAGTGATGGTGAATGATAAATCCTTTTTAAGGGAAGGAGATTTTCTTTTTATACCATCATCTAAAAAAATAAAACTGGTTAACAAAGATCAGAAGGAGTATTCGTTCGCTTTGTTGGAATTAAAATAAAAACAGAATATGGACCTAACGGCTTTTAATTCCCGGAACAAAGTCTTACAAAAGCAAGAACCGTTTATTGTAATTTTATTTTTTGTGACGAAAGAATAAACGTGTCAGCATGAGCATCGTTCACACTAAAAAGCTCCACTTCTGTTTCCTTGCCACGCAGTGCTACAGTATCCAGTTTCTCCCATTGAAAACCGTTGACCGATTTGAGCCGCTGCATAAGAGTTCCTGAAACAAGGCAGTCACGTTGATACGTATTGCATTCCTGCTGGATTCTTGCAGTGGTATTCAATACATCACCGTTGTAGACAATTTCCCTTTTCAAATCGCCGATCTGCGCACTGATCACTTTGCCAAAATGGAGACCGGCTTTGAACTCTGGTTCTACTCCAAAATTTTTAAAATAGTTTTTCCTGTTCCGGACCAGATTCTCCCGAAACATAAAAAAAGCTCTCAGGCAATTTGAATTTTGGAGGCCGTCTTCAATTTTCCAGGTAAGCACTACTTCGTCGCCTACGTATTGATAAATCTCAGCCCTTGTTTGAAGAACCGGTTGTGAAATTTCATGAAAAAGTTCATTCAACAAAGTATAAAACCGAAGATGTCCCAGTTGTTCTGCAATTGTTGTTGATGATTTCATGTCGAGAAACATAAAAATGCGTTCCTCTTCCCGCGGCTGATGGTATTTGCCGCTGATGAATTTCCACAAAACGCCTTCGCCCAGCAAATGATTAATCTGCAGAAAGAATACAAGCAGAGCATACACTACAAGAGTATAAGCCACCAGCACCAAACGCTCCAGGGATAAAAGGTAAGGAGGAAGTTCACTCAACTTACGGCCTTCGAAATAACCTCCAATAATAGTAAGCACAACCGTTATTGTATAGATGATCGCAGTATAAAGCAGTGTTTTAAAAATGAGCATCTTCGTGAACGACGATTGCCAAAACCGAATCTTTGCTTTTGGGAAAAGAAATAATTCCAAAAAACAAAAAGCAAGTCCCAATGGCAATCCCATTAATACACTATTAAAATTCAAACGCATTTCATTGATCAACTGGTAAAGCACGCCTGCCAAACTTGTGAACAAACAGATGACTGCCGTTGTTCTTAATTTTCGAAAAAGACTCGTTTGCATTTGAAAGAATTGTGCGGGCAGAATTGTCAATAGTCATCATGGTTTCGAAGCACAATCAGCTTTTCCTTTTCCTGCTGAGTATAGAAGTTATTTCGGGGGCTGGAACGCCGACAAAAGCCTTGCTACAGAATTAATTTTCCAGACCAAAGATACATTTTGTGATGGGGTTCTTCGCCCATATTCAAACAACGAAGTTTTTTACCTCAGGTTCAAATTCGTAACTTTTAAATAAAAATGAAAGCTGGAATGTTCCTGTGATTATTCTTCACTTTTAAATTCTATGCCATGATCATTGTACATGATACATTTGTTTGCAAACCCGGCAACGCCTCAAAGCTTGCGAAACTTTTTAAAGAAGTAATGTCTGATAACGATGAGCTGGTACACATTATGACGGATATGACAGGCCAGTACAACAGGGTAATTATGGTAAGCCAGTTTGAAAGTCTTACCACTTACGAAGAAAGTTGGAAGAAGTACATGGAAAACTCAGAAGAAATGAAAAAAATGCAGGAAGCAATGAAGGGTTATCATGACATGTACCTTACCGGATCCCGCGAAATTTACCAGGTGTGGTAAATCGGTTGTACTAATGTTGAAGAAAGAATAGTCCAAAAGACAAATAC
>JAGIAB010000210.1:5521-5787 GCA_017745135.1 Flavisolibacter sp. | reverse complement strand
GTTTATTCTCCTATCTCCTTGAAGGGGAGACTTGGGTGGAGATACTCTCTTGCTGGTGAGTGGATGGTAGGCCCGGCTGAGAGGCATTTGTTAGTTGATAGTTCTTTAAAGGAATGAGGGCTGAAGAAGAAGGTATGAGGTCGAAGTCGGAGGTCAGAAATCAGAAGTCAGAAGTGGTGTTTTATTGGAAGTTAGTTCTTTAAAATAAGATGATGATTATATAGCCAGCTTGATTACTACGATCATCATCTGTTGTATCACTCACT
>JAGIAB010000210.1:0-5511 GCA_017745135.1 Flavisolibacter sp. | reverse complement strand
CACTTGTGCGTTCGGTAATTTTATTCAGCATTATGCAAGTGTCATCATTGACATGAAGCTCCAGCGGAGCGAAATGTTAATAGAATAACACAATAGTGAAGATGTTCTCAGAGCTCCGTAGGAGCAAAACCTTGGTAGAAAAAGAATCCACCCAAGTGAACTGCGGCTCCGTAGGAGCCGAACCTCTACGCAGCATAATTGAAAGGATGTTTGATAATAATAGGACTAATTGTATAAGCAAGGGCTGTGCACAGCTTCCCTCTATCCCGCTTTGAGCGGGAGAAAGGAGTTAGAGGGTGAGGTTAATCTCACAATAAAAGAAACTTCCATTCAGTGATAACGCTTCGATTGTGCCGAATAGAATTACCGAACGCACAAGTGAGTGACACAAGAAAAGTTGCCAGTAGCAATGCAGATCGCTAAATAAAAATCACTCTAAATTAATCCAACACAAGCAAGAGAGTATCTCCACCCAAGTCTCCCCTTCAAGGAGATAGGAGAATAAACAGCCGGCACACGACCTGCGTGACCGGCTGTTGCCCTGCACATACGAAATACAGAACTATATACGCAAGCTAGGAGGTAACGGATGGCACTGCCTGTAAAATTTTTATTAAGCATAACTTCTGTATCAACCACGCGGATAACGCCGTTGCTTTCATATACATTATCGGTGAGCACTCGTGCCATATTATTTTTTTCATCTTTCAGCCAAAGTTTTCATCCTTTTCCATTTTAAATTTTTCAATGATCGTACTGATAACTATCGGGAGTAGATTGATGGAATAATTAGGTTACCGGATAAAAGTTGGATTTTCAACAGATAATTTTTTTATTCTTGCAGAGCCAAACCACAAACCATAAACTACAAACTACAAACTTCTATGGCATACTGGCTCGTAAAATCAGAACCTTCGGTGTACAGTTGGGATCAATTGGTAAAAGACAAACAAACCGATTGGACAGGTGTAAGAAATTATGCTGCCCGCAATCACCTCAAATCAATGAAAAAAGGTGATGAAGTTTTTTTCTACCATAGCAATGAAGGTTTGGAAATTGTCGGCATTGCCAAAGTTGCCAAAGAAGCCTACCAGGATCCTACCACCGAAGAAACCGCGTGGGTTTGTGTTGACCTGAAACCACACAAAAAATTAAAAACTCCCGTTTCATTAGCCACCATCAAAAAAGAAAAGCGATTAAAAGACATGGCACTTATTCGCCTTGGCAGATTGTCTGTTCAGCCGGTGAGTGAAAAAGAATATGACGTAATTATGGAAATGGCAGGGGAGACGAAATAATTTCTTGGCGGGTTACCTTTTTCTTCTTCGTAGAATTAATATTCATCTACACTATTTGCTTGCCTTCACGATTGCGCTCCATAAGAATGATTATGCAAAAAATAATTTTTTGCATCCTATAATCATCTTCTAAATTTTTAGCCATGATAAAAAAATCAACTGCACTCATAGCAGTGCTGGTAATGCTTTGCTTTGCATGTAACCAGGAAGGCAGACATAGTTCTCAAAATTCAATCAGCTCAATGCCACCACCGCCAAAATCTCCGCCCAGAAGCATATCTTCAGACTCTGCACCAGCAGACAACTTAGCGGTTCAAGAAGTTACAATTTCTAAGTTTACACCGCCAGTAATAGCAAAGGATGAAGAAATAAAACAAGAAGACATCGATCAGGTCTTCAACACTGAGGACTATGACAACATTGTTGAGAACAAATTTCTTTCTTCCAAACAAGAGCCGCTTTCTACATTTTCCATCGATGTAGATGAAGCTTCTTACAGCAACGTTCGCCGCTATTTGCTAAATGGAAGTCTGCCACCTGCCGGTGCTGTCCGGATAGAAGAAATGATCAACTACTTCGATTATGACTATCCTCAACCGCAAAACGGCGATCCGTTTTCAGTAGTGACGGAAATTTCAGAATGCCCCTGGAACAACAATCATAAACTAATTCATATCGGGCTTCAAGGCAAAATAATTCCATTAGAGAATTTGCCGAATTCCAATCTTGTCTTTTTGATTGATGTCAGTGGTTCTATGGATGAACCCAACAAACTGCCGTTAGTACAAGCCTCTCTCAAAATGCTAACCGAACAATTAAGAGGGCAAGACAAAGTTGCCATTGTTGTTTACGCTGGCAGCGCAGGATTGGTATTGCCTTCTACCAATGGAAGCAATAAAACAAAAATCAAAGAAGCAATTGATAACCTCCAGGCAGGTGGTTCTACAGCAGGAGGTGAAGGAATACGACTGGCCTATAAAATCGCCAAAGAAAATTTTATTAAGGGTGGAAATAACAGGGTGATATTGGCAACAGATGGTGATTTTAATATTGGTCCAAGCAGTGATGATGCTTTAATACGATGGATTGAAAAAGAAAGAAGGTCAGGAGTTTTTTTGAGTGTGCTTGGATATGGAATGGGCAATTACAAGGATAACAAGATGCAGCAGCTTGCCGACAAAGGAAACGGAAATCATTCCTATATTGATAACATCAATGAAGCAAAAAAAGTTTTAGTGCAGGAATTTGGCAGCACTCTTTTCACTATTGCAAAAGATGTAAAAATTCAAGTTGAATTCAATCCCCAGAAAGTACAGGCTTATCGCCTGGTTGGTTATGAAAACCGCATGCTTGCTTCGGAAGATTTTAATGACGATCAAAAAGATGCCGGTGAATTGGGAAGCGGGCATACGGTGACGGCTTTATATGAAGTGATCCCGGTTGGCGTAAAAGACGAATTCACAAAATCAGTTGATGCTTTAAAGTACCAAACAAATAGAACAATCAACAGTAATCATTCCAATGAAATCATAACTGTAAAACTTCGCTATAAAAAACCTGATGAAGATGTAAGCAAGTTGATAACCAAAGCAGTCATCGACGATCATAAATCTTTGGCTTCTGCTTCAGATAACTTCAGGTTCTCGGCGGCGGTTGCCGAATTCGGATTGTTGCTTCGTAACTCCGAATTCAAAGAGAACAGCAGTTACCAGCAAGTAATCTCATTAGCGAAATCTGCAAAAGGAAAGGATGTCAACGGCTACCGGAGTGAATTTATCAATCTTGTTTCTTCGACAACTTCTTTAGCTAAAAATTAAAATGAGAAACGTGCCTGTTGAACCAGGCACGTTTACTAAATCATATTCTTCTTGACGATTGCAATCTTCTTGCAATCTCTTCTTCCAAAGCATCCGGAATATCAGAAGCGTCATCATCAATGGGAGCCAGGCGTCCTATTGACGAATCCCAGGTAAAAATGTGTTCATTACCATTGTACTTTACATTGTACCGTGTTTCTGTATTAAATTCAAATGGAGATGCAGTTACTGCATACGGTACGCCATCTATTCTAATTTCAAATCTTTCCTCTGCCATGATAACAATTTTAAAATAGCATGCAAATAGAATTCCAATTCCAGCAGCCTCATTCTTAATAGCATTCATTCTAATTTTGTTTTATGAACAAAAAGAAATTAGTAGTTCTTACCGGTGCGGGAATTAGTGCCGAAAGCGGGTTAAAAACATTTCGTGATTCCGATGGTTTATGGGAAGGATATGACATCAACGAAGTAGCTACGGCAACTGCCTGGAGAAAAAACTCTGCACTGGTACAGGAATTCTACAATATGCGCCGCAAAGGTGTGAAGGAAGCGCAACCAAATGCTGCACATTATGCGCTGGCAGAACTGGAAAACGATTTCGATGTTCACATCATTACCCAGAACATTGATGACCTGCACGAAAGAGCCGGCTCAACTAAAATCATCCATCTTCACGGCGAAATTTTTAAAATGCGAAGCGAAAAAAATGAGGAGCTGATCTATCCCGTTTATGATGACATTAAAATGGGAGATCTTGCCGAAGACGGGGCCCAGTTGCGTCCTCACATTGTTTGGTTTGAAGAAGCTGTGCCCATGATGGAAGATGCAGCATTAATTACAAAGCAAGCTGATTTGTTTTTGATTGTTGGCACTTCACTGGTAGTTTATCCTGCTGCCGGCCTTGTGAACTATGCCCCATGGCACATTCCAAAATTTATTGTTGATAGAAAGATTCCCTACACCTCTTCCCTGCACAATTTAACTGCAATAGAAAAACCAGCAGGAGAGGGGATGAAAGAATTAAAGAATATTCTTTTAAATCATAGATAATCCCAGCCCGTTTATTTATATTAGTTCAAACTGAGTTTTTATGGAGCTATTAGATTATAGTGGTGGTGTTGCGTTCGTCCTCATTTTTCTTGTTGTTTTTTTGACAATAGCCATTCTTTTCCTGTTAACCCAGTACAATACGCTTAAGGCAATACAACCTCAAAACAGGACCATGTCGCCCGGCGAAGTTTGGCTGCAATTAATTCCTTTGTTTAATCTTGTATGGCAGTTCATCGTATTTCAGCGTATTTCAGAATCCATCAGCCGCGAACTCTCCTCCAATACATTCTCATTCGAAGAAAATCAACCCATTCAATTGTATCAACAAGGGAATAGGCCAACGTATCAAGTTGGTATGGCCATGTGTGTGCTGAATGTTTTAGGATTGGTGCCTTTACTTGGAGGTCTTGCAAGGCTTGCAGGTTTGATATGCTGGATCATTTATTGGGTACAATTATCAAACTATAAGAACCAGATCATTTCGAGAAATTACTCGGTTACTCCACCATCAACTCCATAAAAATTAAATTCATTTCAATTCTTCCATTCTTTCTTTGAATTCTATTCCATGAAGTTTTAATTCCTGCAAAACAGGTTCATAAATTTCTTTGACAACCGGAATGTGCAAACCTTTTAACCGGATGGTTCCGTTCAGAATTAATTTAGCAGCAATTCCTAATGGCAGTCCCACAGTTTTTGCCATAGCGGTATGAACATCATCTTCGCCGCTCAATAACAAGGTGCTGGTTGATCTATATTTTTTGCCTCCCTTATCAAACTCAATTTCGTGCTGCATGATCACCATATCCTTGTCGCCGGGTTGCAGTGCCAGTTTCTTCTCCAGTGCAAATTGAAGGATGGAAGCAGCACTGCATACTCCTTTATTAACCACCGTTTCCGTATCATCTAGTCCCAGATAAAAAAGTTGTTTCAAGGTGAGGCTCGCATCATGCATTTTGTCGGCAAGTGTTGAAGCAGCATTTACTTTCAGATCATCAATATCAATTTTTTTCAAATCGCCTTGTTCATCCACCACCATAAATTCTTCTACAGCTTCCGAACCTTTTTCCTCTGCTTTTTTTTCCAGTTCAACAAGGTTGACCAATTCAGCTAACAGATTCTTCGTTGAATCAAATTGCTCCCGAAGTTTTTCCTCCAGCCACTCGCTAAAGCCATTGTTGTCCATGTGCTCTTTGAACAATTGCCCTAATGTTTTTCCATCCGTGTTGTAGGTTTGCTTTTCGCTGGTAAGATTGGTTTCAATCACATTTTTCCATCCATATATAAAATCAGGATGGCGAAGAGTGGTCCGGATAAATGTGTCGCATTCTTCCAGTCCGTAC
>JAGIAB010000020.1 GCA_017745135.1 Flavisolibacter sp. | reverse complement strand
ATGAACAACAATAGCTCTTGCTTCTGCTTTGTCGTTAAAACCCCTGTCCTGTCCTGATAATCTTAAGGACAATCCATGCTTACCCAAATAAGTTCCTTTAGTTACATAAAAACCAAGACTGCTTTGCAAAGAGCTGGATCGGTTTGAAAACCTGTTGGCATACTCTTCGCCGGAATTTTTTCCATGAGCCACATAAGTGTTCAGCAATACCTGGAAATTTCTAACATCAATTATATACAGGCGTTTGCTGTCGGACGGCTGGCTGAAATCGCAAATCGTTAAAATAGCAGAGTTAGCGATCCTGCCTTCCTTCACTAAACTTTGTTGTCCTTTATAGGCATATAGCAATGCTTCTTTCTTCAGGCCCAGTTTATCTAAATGCAAACTGTCGTAAAGCAAATTGCTGTAAAACTCTGCACTGGATGCTTCGGCTGTGTTGTGATCTGTTGTAATGATCGTTTCGGAGTATCCTGAATTGTTGCCTGCCTTTACTACCGGAAGAAGTAAAAAGGAACAAAGAAGGCAAATGAAGGATAACGGTGAATAAACTTTTCGCACTGGTCAAACGGTTTTTCGTGGATTATTGAAACGATGCGGATGTGAAAATATTATGCTCTTCAACAAGTTGCAAGCAATGCTAAGAAAATTTTAAGAAATTAAGTAGAACAACTTAAGCAATTGAAAAACTCCGAAGTGTTTTTACTGATGTGCTTTTATTTCACTCTTTTCACTTCTCTTCTCTTTATAATGAATTCGGAGGAATAAATTTTCAGCAACAACAAAAACATTGATATCAATAAAGGACCAAAGATGAGACCGATGAACCCAAACAACTGGACGCCTACGATTACACCGAATATGGTTATGAGCGGATGAATATCTCCCAATCGTTTATTTAATAAAAAGCGGAAGAGATTATCCACTAAGCCAATAACCCCAAAACCCCATACAGCCATAGCAATTCCTTTCCCGGTTTCACCGCTGACAAAAAGCGAAATGGTCAAAGGCACATAAATCAAGGCTGCACCCACAACAGGCATCATGGCTGCAATACTGGTAGCCACAAACCATAGCCAGGGATCTTTTACTCCAATAATGAGGTAACCAATTAAACCAACAACACCCTGTATCAAAGCAATCAAAGGAATACCAATGGTATTGGAAACCACCATTACCCTTACTTCTTTCCCGATCAATTCTACATTAGTATCCTTTAAGGGGATATATTCATATACTGATTGCTCCATCCGGCGTCCATTCACCAGCATAAAGAATAGAATAAAATACATGGCGGCAATCAGCGCAAGCGTATTCATGGTAACACCTAATACTTTTGGAAGTAATTGGGCCAGATATGAACCTAATTGGTCAATATTTTGAGGCTTCACCAATACATAACCTGTTTTGTCTTTTATTTGATCGGCAAAGCGTTTTAATGAATTCAAATACTCACCTGAATGTGTTACGATGTCAGCTACCTTGGAATAAAGGATGTTTCCAAGTATGCCGATCGGCACAAGAATAACAAAGAAAGAAAGCAGCATTAATATCCAGGCTGCAGTAGCTTTTTTCCACCCCCTGTTTTCCGTTAAATAAAACATCCGCTTGCGCATGATCACGTAAAACGTAACCGCACCTAAAAAGGCTGAAGAAAAAAACCATAGTTGCCTGAACAGAACAATGCCCAGGAAAACTATGGCCGCAATAAAAAATATTTGCCGGAGTAAATTGGTGTTGATCGTATTGTTAGGGTTGCTGCTCATACTGCCAATCTTAATTGAAATTACTAAAGGCTTTCAGAACAATAAATTTTTATACCACAACCGTTTTCCATTTTCCTTTTTTGAACAAAATGTAAGCGGCAATGGCAATCAACGTCTCAGCAACAGGTATGGCAATGAAGGAACCCATCGCTCCCAGGTGCAGCCATTTTGCTAGCAAAAAAGCAAATGGTATTTGAAAGAGCCAGAATCCACACAAATTGATCAATGTTGGTGTCTTAGTATCCCCAGCACCATTTAATGCATTCACCATAACCATCCCAATTCCATAAAAAATATAACCCGACCCAATAATTCTTAATGCCAGTGTTCCGGTTTGATGAACTTCAGCATCATTTGTGAATATACTGATAATAGGGCCTGCAAAAAAAATGAACAACAACATTACGCCTGTCATGAAAATGGCATTGTATTTTGCTGTAAGCAGAACACTTTTCTCAGCACGTTCAGGTTGGTTGGCGCCAAGATTTTGTCCTACCAAAGTGGCTGCTGCATTGCTCAATCCCCATGCGGGCAAAATGAAGAACACAACATTTCTTAAGGCTACCTGGTATCCTGCTGAAGCAGCGGTACCACCTGTTTTAGCTACCAATGCTGCCAAAACAACCCAGCTACCGGAAGCAATCAAAAATTGAAAAGTCGCAGGCCATGCTATCCCAACCAATGTTTTCATCAAAGGCCAATTGAGCCTCAAATGCCTTGCTTTGATATGAATGCTGCTGGACCCTTTCAGCAAATGATAACACTGGTAAGCAACGCCAACACCTCTGCCGATGGTTGTTGCAATGGCTGCACCCTTTAGTCCTAATGAAGGGATTGGACCCAACCCATAAATCAAAAGAGGACACAAAACAATATTACAGATGCTGGCCAGCCATAAGCTGCGCATGGCAATAGCGGCATTGCCTGCTCCACGAAAAATTCCATTGATCAGGAAAAGCAGAATAATGACAACACTGCCGCCTAACATGATCCTGGTAAAAACAGCACCCTCTCTCACTACCTCGGGTTTCGCTCCCATAATCTGTAAAATTTCCGGTGCGAACACGATACCTAAAGCACTAATCACAATCGTAACAAATAAGGACAGGATTATGGTTTGCATGCCTGCATACGCTGCTTCCTCTTCATTCCTTTCACCAACGCGACGGGCAACCATGGCTGTTGCAGCCGTACTTAAACCAATTGCAATTGAATAAACAATGGTCACCACCGATTCCGTGAGTCCAACAGTGGCAATTGCATTTTCACCAAGCCGTCCAACAAAAAACATATCAACCACAGCAAATACCGATTCCAGACTTAGTTCCAGTATCATAGGAATGGCCAATAAAATAATGGCATGACGAATACTTCCCTGCGTATAATCATACTGCTCGCCACGCAGCGAACGTTTGACCAATGACCAGAGCGTAAAAAACTTATTTGAAGAGGTAATCACCTGCGACATAGAAAATCAATTTAAAAATTATAAAAGAGGGGAAACCAATGGCCGGTTGCCATTGCAAAATCGGGTGTAGTATTTTCGGCTTTAGAATGTGGTGCAGCCGATGAGGATTTTCATATGCCTTTGCTTAAAAGAGGGAGCGAAAATAAAACGATCTACGGAAACAGACAAACCCATCTTAACTATTTTGCCAGGAATTGAAGGTATTGCTGTAGGAATTGTTCTTTTTGCTTTCTTCGGTATTGCATAATAAAACGGGGATGAGGAAGAGGTAAGATTTCTTCAAACCATTGAAAGCGGTCATTTAATGACCTTAAGTATTTGAAATTTTTTTCTCCGCCAACAGCCAGGCAAATTTTGGTATTGACATTAAAATCTAAAAGCTGTTCCAGGCTTTTGATAATAAAGGGTTCAACGGTTGTCAACAATTCTTTATCGTCATAATAATTGATGTTCTTTCCATGCTTAATAAACCCAAGCGGACAAACAGAACCGATAAAAAAATGAGAATAAAACTTTTCAACACCACCGTAAGCTGAAATCAATTCGTAAATAAATTCTGCAGAAAGCTCTGTTTGATTTTTGAATCCATGCTCAATTCCACAAAACTCCCTTAATTGTTTGGGAGCAGTAAAGTTGACTCCTGTTACGCCTGCACCAAACCTTCCGGGATTGATGCCTAATAAAAATCGTCGTGGTTGATTGTCGTTATAGTATTTGAGAAGGAATTGCCCGAATATTTTCATTACAGCCGGATCTTTTTGAGGATACAACCACTCGATATCATTGGGTAATTTCTTTGGTGGTTTCAGGTTACCGTAGAGATGGAGGAGATGCTCTGCCCATGTTTTCATCCGGTAAAGAAAACTAAAATTGGTTTTCAATTACCGGCTTTTGTATGGCAAAAAAACCCCTTTGTGTAACTTTTTTCTAATCCCCTGGTACCCATTTTAAGTTTGTGCCCGAATCGAAATTGACGTAACAACTGATAAAACAACTATTATGAGAAAGCTTTTTCTCCTCTTGATCTCAGTAATCTCCTTAGTATCTAACGCCCAGGAAATAAGAGGCTTAGCAACGGATGCCGATGGCAAGGCATTAAACGGTGCCACCGTAAGCCTGTTGAAAGATACCGGCCGAACGATTCTTAAATATACCCTCACTAAAGATGGTGCTTATAGCTTCGACAATGTGCAGCCGGGAAAATACCGTGTCAGCGCAAGCTATGTTGGTTTTACTCCAACCGTATCTCCTGTTTTTGAATTGAATGGTAATAAAACAACCGTTCCGGATTTACAACTGGCAAAGGCAAGCGGCCAAATGAATACGGTAGTTGTAACAGCCACCAAACCAATTGTGGAAATGAAAGCAGATAGAACAGTGTTGAATGTAGAAGGAACAATCAACTCCGTAGGAAGCGATGCATTGGAATTGCTGCGTAAGTCGCCCGGTGTAATGGTAGACAAAGATGAAAACCTAAGCGTTAACGGAAAGAATGGTGTGCAGGTTTATATTGACGGTCGTCCGACACCTTTATCTGGGCAGGATCTTTCCAATTATTTAAAATCGATTCAATCTTCAAATATTGAAGCCATCGAAATCATTACCAATCCTTCGGCCAAGTATGAAGCTGCGGGTAATGCCGGCATCATCAACATTCGTTTAAAGAAAAATAAATCGCTGGGTACGAATGGTTCTGTGAATGCAGGCTTCAATCTTGGAGCATATCCCAAATACAACGGAGGCATTACGCTGAACCATAGAAGCCAGTCAACAAATATTTATGGCAATTACAGCCATAACCAGGGCTGGAACAAAAATAGTCTTGATTTATATCGCACAGTGGCAGATACTTTGTTTGATCAGCATGGCTTAATGAAAAATAAAAATATCAGTCACAACTACAAAGCAGGAATTGATTTCTTCCTTGATAAAAAGAATGTATTGGGTGTTATGGTGAACGGAACGTTTTCAAATCCAAGTATGGAAAATCACAGCCGGACTCCTATTTATTATGCGCCAACCAATACACTGGTTAAAACATTGGTTGCTGACAATACCGGCAAGTTGAAAAGGAATAATATCAACCTGAATTTGAATTACAGTTATACTAATCCCGATGGACGAAGCTTAACTGTTAATGCCGATCATGGTGATTATGATATCAATACCAACCAGTTTCAACCCAACTACTATTTTGATGCATCAGGCAACAATTATTATACGGTTGTTAGCAGAATCATTTCTCCGACCAATATTCACATCAATTCAGTAAAAGTAGATTGGGAACAGAATTTCAGGAAAGGAAAATTAGGTTATGGTGGTAAGACTGCTTTTGTAAAAACAGATAATGACTTCCAGAATTACGATGTTTTTGGTTCCAGCGAAGTGTTGAATAAAGACAAGAGCAATCTTTTTGACTATAAAGAAAACATTAATGCCGGTTATGTAAATTACAACCGCCAGCTTAAAGGTGTTATGATACAGGCTGGAGTTCGTGTTGAAAATACAGTTTCGGAAGGCATTTCTTCTTTCGAGGAGGATAATGTAAAATCGCAGGATAAATTCAAACGCAATTATACCGACGTATTTCCCAGCGCAGCGGTTACGTTCAACAAAAACCCAATGAGCCAGTTTGGAATTACCTATAGTAAAAGAATTGACCGCCCCAATTATCAAAGCCTCAATCCTTTTGAATTCAAACTGGATGAATACACGTTCCTGAAAGGAAATGTAAACCTGAAACCGCAATACACAAACAGCATTGGTATCTCACATACTTACAAGTATCGTTTAACCACATCGCTGAATTACAGTCATGTGAAAGATATGTTTGCGCAGTGGATTGATACTGTTCAAAAATCAAAGGCATTTGTTACCCAAAAGAATCTGGCGAAACAGGATATCATCAGTTTAAATATCAGTTATCCTTTTCAATACAAATCTTATATGGTGTTTGCCAATGTCAGCAGCAACTATGCCATGTACAAAGCTGATTTTGGCCCGGGCAGAAAGGTTGACCAGGATGCATTTGGTTTAACCTTGTATGCACAAAACAGTTTGAAGTTTGGAAAAGCAAAAACCTGGACTGCTGAATTAACCGGTTTCTATGTTGCACCCAGTATTCAACAGGGAGCTTTCCGTTCCAGTGCATTATGGAATGTTGACGGTGGATTGTCCAAACAATTATGGAATAACAAGGCAACTATTAAAGCATCCTACAGCGATATTTTCCATTCCTTCCACTTCAGTGCTAAACAGGATTTTGCAGGACAGGTTTCGAAAGTGACAGCAAGATGGGAAAGCTACCAGTTTAAACTGAACTTTGTTTACCGCTTCGGAAGCACCCAAGTGAAAGCTGCACGCAACCGTAACATCGGCGCAGAAGAAGAAACAAAAAGAACACAGGGAGACGGCGGCTTTGGAGTGGGTCAACAGCAAAGCAATAAATAAAATAAAAATGTGAAATAAAGGAGGGGAATTATTCTCCTCCTTTATTCATTTTAAAGAAAACAATAAATTCGAACTCTTACAAAATGCTGAAACATAAAAAACGATATTCTTTCTGGAAAGTATTTTGGGTGGTACTGGGGGTGAACCTTGTTTTCACCGTACTGGGATTTATTGCACTGTCCGTATCGCCAATGTACAGTAAGGACTTTAATTGGAACAACCTTTTTACCAGGCATTATTTATTGAGCCAGTTGATCAGCGTCGCTTTTTCTTCAGCTTTTTATTTTTTTGCTGTTAATAGCTACTATGCTCTTTTTTATGAAAGAAGGCCGGCGAGTGATTACGTTAAACCTACAGTTATAGCTGTTGTGGCACTAGCTGCCTATTTTGCTTTCACTTACTTTCTTGCCATATCTAAAAAAATTACTGTTTCGATAAACAATAGCAAGATTGAACAGGAATTGACACCGGCTTTGATGGTGTTTTCTTATGTCATTTCAAGCGTTTTCTTTATTGGCATGGCCTTGTTGATAGCTTACCTCACACATCTTCGTGATGAAAGAAAACAACGCAAAATTTTGGAAGCCCAAAAAATGCAATTGGAAGTTGAAAAGTCGCAGGCGAATTTTAATTTTCTTAAGGCACAGATCAATCCTCACTTTCTTCACAACACACTTAATTTCTTATACGCAAAGTCGTTGCCTTATTCTCCTGAATTATCCGAAGGCATTCTCACCTTGTCCGACATCATGCGTTATGCATTGAGTGAAGGCAATGCAAAAGATGGAAAAGCTCCGTTGAAAGATGAAATTGAGCATGTACGGAATGTAATCAAGATCAACCAGCTTCGTTTCAGTAACAAACTGAATGTAAAGTTCAATGTGGAAGGTGTGGTGAATGGTGCTACTATCATCCCTTTTGTTCTGATTACCCTTGTAGAAAATGCTTTTAAGCATGGTGATTTAAAAAGCACTGAACATCCCATTGACATAACTCTAAAGGTGCATGATCACCAGCTCTATTTTTATTGTCGCAATAAAAAGAAGATCGGTCCTAAAGAATTATCAACAGGCATCGGGCTGGATAATATCAAAAAGCGTTTGGATTTGGCCTATGGCAACAATTATTGTTTGAAAGTAAAAGATGAATCGGATTTTTACACCACTGAATTAACCATTTCCAAATTATGATTAACTGTATCATTGTTGATGACGAGCAACATGCGATAGATATATTGGTTCATTATGTAAAACAAACGCCGCATCTGAATTTAGTGGCCACCACTACCAATCCAATTGAAGCACTTCAGATTGTTGCCACTCAAAAAGTGGACTTGATTTTTTTAGATATACAAATGCCTGAACTATCAGGAATGGATCTCATTAAAGCAATTAACGGAAAATCAAAAGTGATCCTGACAACGGCTTACAGCGAATTTGCCCTGGAGAGTTACGAGCTGGACGTAGTGGATTATTTACTGAAGCCGATTCGCCTGCCGCGTTTTTTGCAAGCCGTGCAACGAGTAGTAAGAGAATTAGAAGAACACCCGGACGAGAAATACAATATTGCCGAAGATGAAGATGATTACATTTTTGTAAAAACAGAATCAAAAGGAAAGCTCTTAAAGATCAACCTGGATGAAATTGACTACATAGAAGGCATGAAAAACTATGTGGCCATTTATTGCGCCGGTAAAAAAACACTTGTGTACACCAGCATGAAAGACCTGGAAGAACGGTTATCGAAAAAGCAATTCATTCGCGTACATAAATCTTTCATCATTCCTATCGCAAAAATCACAGGAATTGAAGGAAACCTGCTTCGCCTCAAAAATGTAAGCGCTGAAATTTTAATTGGGGATAATTACAAAGCTGACCTGATGGAAATCATTCGAAACAAAATGATCCAGTAAATTATTTCTTTCCCGCAACGATCAACTTAAAAATCCTCGTTCTTTACCTTAGGCATAGTGGTTGAATCCGCAATTACCTGGGGTTTTGGCATCACTAAAATAACTGTGGCATTTTCACTCTTAGCATTTGCTACCGCTTCTTGCTTCAAAACTGTATTTTTTGAGTTGGGCTTAACTGCTGAACCTTTCTTTACCGTAGTGGTTTGGCTCTTTTTAGTCGCAGGCTTTGCGGAAGTAGATTGAGCTGCTGCAAATCCGCTGATTGCTATCATAAATACAACAGCGAGTAAGATTCTTTTCATGGCAAACATCGTTTAAATGAAGAAAGATCTACTTCAACCGGCGTAAACTTTAAGCCATATGTAAGTAGACAACTTTCCATGGAATATTGAATTTCTCCACGAAACTAAAATGGCCATGATGGATTGATCATGACCATTGTCAGCATATAATTATGATTTTGGGACTTAGTTCAATAAGGCCGAAGATTGCAAATAATCTTCGGAGGGATTATAAATGAACATAACAGAGCCGCCTTTAATAATATTAATTACCTGTGCGTATTCGTTTTGGGGCAGAGCAGGACAACCCTGGCTGCGACCCATATAACTGCTGTTTACCCGGCCTGCATTTACATATGACGCTCCATGAACGACCACACCCCTTGCTTCAGCATTATCATTAAAACCGCGTTCTAATCCGCCAAGGCGTAACGACAAACCATGTTTGCCTTTATAAGTTGATTTGGTAACATAAAAGCCTAAACTGCTTTTGTTAGAATTAAACTGGTTGGAAAAACTTTTCGCCATATCAACACCACTGTTTTTTCCATGAGCCACATACGTATTCCAAACCAGCTTGTCGTTTTTCATATCAAGGATATATAAACGTTTGTTACGAGACGGTTGGCTGAGGTCCACAATTGTTAAAAATTGGTCATTATTCACCAGGCCGCTATCCACTAACTTCTCATATCCTTTTACAGCGTATTCAACTGTTGCTTTGGAAAGACCGGCATTTTGAAGATGCAGATCATTAAACAATTTGTCACTTAAAGAAACTTCATTTATTACTGCTACAATATCTGTGGTGGCAGAATCTTTTGAAGAGGCTACCAATTTTGATGCGTTATTGGCTTTAGCAAACGAGATTAAAATAAATGAGAAGGACACAATAAGTGCAAGGAGGAGGAGGTGTTTTTTCATGGTTATTGGGGTTTTCCCGGTTATTGGGGGCACAAATTTCCGGAGAAAATTTCGGGTAATAAAAGAAACAAATAAACACTAAGAAAATTTTATGAAAATTGGCTGAAAAGCAAGCTCATGGCTAATTATACTGAATTGAGCAGTTGCTTTTTTTAAATCAAATCCTGGTGGCACGGCAATTGTTTTTTGATTCAAAAACAATATGAAAACAAAGGCAATTGTTGCAGGATTGGTAGCAGCAGCGGCAGCCCTGACCGCTTACTATATTATCAAAAGAAGAAATCAAAAAAGAGTTGAGCCGATTCAAAGAACCCACCATCTTACGGATGTATTTTCTAAGGCTAAATCCTATTCAAAATAAAAAAGGAGCAGTGTTACTGCTCCTTTTTTATAATAGTTTTCAATAGGTTTCTCTAGTTAATAGTTGTAGAATAATCGATACGTCCGTCTTTTTTATCCATAGTACGGCCAATTCCATAACCACCGGCAGCACCAATTACACCACCAATTACGGCACCAGCAACGCGGTTCTTTTTATTGATAACGGCACCGCCTGCTGCTCCGGCCACACCACCTATCACTGCTCCTTTTGCCGCTTTGCTCCAGCCTTCTTTCTTTTCTACCTGTGCCGTTTCGCCTGAACCGTTACTTACAGTACCATTACCATTATCGGTTGAACTTCCTGATTTGGTTTCAGAAGTAGACGCTGAATTTGTTGATGAGGTTGTACGGGCCACGGGTTTTGATGTGGTCGCTTGCTTAACCGGCACATACTTAACCACTGTCTTTGTTTTTTCAGGGGCAGCTTGTGCTTGTTGGGTTTGCTGATAAGCATTGAGACTTGCCAATTCATTTTGTGCTTTCCATGCATTAAAAGCGGCCATACCTGTGGTGTCAGGCTGCGATAAAGTTTGCTGTGTGGGTGGTACCGCATCAGCTTTTTGCTCAGGCATGGTATTACATGCTGCCATTAGTAATGTAAATCCAAGAACGGGTAAAAGTTTTTTCATGTTTATTGATTTTAAAGAATCGCTCCGCAATTTTTCAGAGTGAATATGAGACCACAAACCTGAATAAAAGTTGTAGCGCAGATTGTTAAGTGTTTTTAAAAATAAAACGTGAGTGATCCCTGAAAAAATTAAAAAAGGAATGATTACTCATTCCTTCTATAAAGTAATAAATGGATGCTCGTGAAATTAATTACCGTTTCCATTTTTTCGCCTGATGTTCTTTTTCACTTCATCGGAACAGTGATCGATGATCTCGTCAATGATCATATTTACCTGGTTGGTGTGTAATGGCTTTGTAACAAAACCCGCATTAAAGTTTCTTGCAAAACTGGCATCGGCGGGCAGACTTGATGTAGAAAATAATACTGCAGGCACTTCAGAAAAGCTTTCTATTCTTCTTAACCGTCTCAACGTTTCTTTTCCATCCAGCCTGGGCATGTTGATATCAAGAATAAAAAGGCAGGGAGAAGCATGAAACGGGTCAATAGTTTCAATGAAATTGAGCAGTTCAATTCCGTCGGCAAAGGTTAGCAGTTCAACGTTTTGAGAATAGGATTGGAAGGCTTCGCTTACCAGTTCAATATCCTCGGGGTCGTCATCTGCATACAGCACTAGGCTTTTAGGCGGCAAGGATTGAGTCATGTTTGGTGGCTTATGTTTACAAATATGAACAAAATGTAATTACAAACAGAAAAAATCTCTATCTGTTCTTGTTTCCTTTCGTATCGTCATTTAGATCCCTCACATTAATTTGGTCAAGGTAGGGCAGCAATATATCTGTGCTGTTAGAAGTAATCATATGATCAATTATTTTCCGGTATTGCTTGTAGTAAACTTCCACATAAAAACCATGAAGTTGAAATAACACAATGGTTTGTTGGTCGACTTTACGCTTACCTACATATACTCCATGCTTGTGTAAAACTTCAAACTGCAGTTCCTGTGGCAGGTCCATAAATTCCGTAAGGGAAAGGGCTTTCTTGGTCATGTTGATTAAAAAGTGCAAAGTTGAGGTACCATCTGTAAATTGACAATACCAGAGACTGATGTATCGTTAAAAAAAAATTTCTTCTTCACTAATGAGGCAGCCTTGGCCTCAGCCAACTGTACA
The DNA here is from genome assembly GCA_017745135.1 of Flavisolibacter sp. Classification (GTDB taxonomy): domain Bacteria; phylum Bacteroidota; class Bacteroidia; order Chitinophagales; family Chitinophagaceae; genus Flavisolibacter. Next base: position 6,752 of record JAGIAB010000020.1, on the reverse strand, counting down.
CTAAAGTACCAAATAAAGCACTGATAAAAACAACAATCACAACAAATTTCCCTGCACCAATCAAAGCAAGTAAAGGACCGGGACATGCACCGGAAAATGCCCAGCCAATGCCAAATAATAATCCACCGATCACATAACCCCAGTTAAATTTTTTCTTGCGGATAATGATTGGCTCACCACTGACGGTTTTAATGTTGAATTTTTTAATCAGCCAAACAGAAAGAATTCCCGTTGGAATAGCCGTTACAAACAATCCGTACATATAAAAGCCGTCGAAACGAAACATTTCCTGCATGCGCCACCACGAAACAGCCTGCACTTTGCAAAGAATAATTCCGAACAAGGTTCCCAATAAAAGATATTTTAGATTTTTCATTTGCCAAGATTTAAAATAAAGGGTAAGAGCCATGTGGCGCTGATAATTCCTCCAACAAAAAAAGAACCCACTGCAATTAATGAAGGCCATTGTAAAGTGGAAAGCCCCATAATACCATGTCCTGATGTACAACCGCCTGCATACCTTGTTCCGAATCCAACTAAAAACCCGCCGACAACAATGATAATGAAACCAGGCAGCGTAAACAAATACGACCAGTTGAAAATATCTTCCGGAACAAATCCTGCATTGAAATGAACTCCGTTCTGTTCTAATGTTTGAATAGTGATTGATGAAATTTTTTCGGGCTGAGGGTCACCTAATAAATAACCACCAATAAATCCGCCGATGACGATGCCGAGGGAAAAAAACAAATTCCATGCTTCCTTTCTCCAGTCATAATCTAAAAAAGGAATTTTTGCGGGGATGCATGCGGCACAAATATCTCTTAGGGAAGCCGACACACCGAAAGATTTATTGCCTGCTATTAATAAGGCCGGAACCATAAGCCCTATAAGTACACCACCAACATACCAGGGCCATGATTGTTTTAAGATTTCGATCATTTAATTTGGTTTTTCGCAAGTTCGTTAGTTTTTAAGGAAGATGGAGAAGTTTAAAGAAGTCGCACACCAAAACAGGTGTAGAAAAATTTTTAGAATAAGCAATCGCTACCGTTTAACATTCGTGAATTATTAGCATGAAAATGGCAATAACGGCACGTTTTTTAGGCTTGCTAAAGCAGACCTTCAACCAATTTTTGAATCAAAAATCCAAACCATGAGCAGAAATGATAACAATCCACGGGAACAAAATGAAAACAAGCCAAAAGAGCGAATCAACTTAAACGATTATTATCGTAAGGATGATACTGATATCCTGAAAGGACATTCTTCTAACTCAAGACAAGGTGTAGAACGAAGCCTTGATGAACAGATGGGAGGAAGTGATGATACGGTAACAGGTGAGCCCAATCACATTTAATAGCCACTTATAATTTCTTTGAAGAGGGGGAAGGGCTTGTTGCCAATCCATTGGCCGGCCCTGATTCCTGTTTGATCACTTTCACTTCGGCAAAAGGAATTTGAATCATTTTACCTTCTTGTGTTTCGGCTATATACGCTTTTGAATTAACCGCCAGCGGAGTCAAAATTGTATTGGCTTTAATCAGGTCGTCATCGTCCTTTTTTGATTTAACCAGCTTGATTGAAACCGCTAAACTTTTCGAAGGCACTTCTGGCGCTGTCTTAATTATTTTATTTACAAAAGGCAGGGGATCAATAGCTCCGTCATAAGTGTACACGCCAAAATGGAGATGAGAAGGCGTGTATTTGGCGTTACCCGTATTGCCTACCAATCCTATGGTTTCTCCTTTTTTTACAAATTGTCCTTCACGCACCAATTGCTTATCAAGATGAGCATAATAAAGTGTATAGTTCTTTCCTTCAGGTCTTAACCAAACCGTTTTACCTCCAATGCCACCTTCTTTTACTCCTGTAACATATCCATCAGCAGCAGCAATGGCAGGCGAATGTTTTGGCGCAAAAATATCAATGCCTTCATGGCTTCGCTTACCGGCGTCGCGTCCATCTCCCCAAAAGCTTCCAATGTTTGCTTTGGCATAGAAAACCGGGAAACCTAAAGAAGGGCCAACTGAAATCGCGAGACTATATTCTCCGGAACGGAACAATTCAGGCTGTAAGCGCAAAACATATTCACCGGTTTCTTCCACATCAAAACTGAATTGCGAAGAGCTGGTATCTGCGGATAAAACGGCAGCATCCACGCTGTTGGCTTTAAACAGGTCTGAATAAATTATCAGGCCGTTAATTTTTTTGCTTAAAGTAAATGTCAGCCGCTCGCCTTGCTTTGCACGAAACTTCAAACCAAGTGACCGTGGTTTATCGGGTTGAAAATATCCTGTTTGCCTGTACGGAAGCTGGATGGCCTGCGGAGCTTCCAGCGCTTTTTTAGAAGCCGCTAACCACGCACGACCCTCAGGTGTATTATCAAGCTTTTTATCTTCCAGCTTCTCCGCATATTCTTCGTGCGGCGTTTTATTGCTGTCAAAAATTTTATGCAAAGTGGTGCCACATGAAAAATTGATGCAGGCAACCAGCAGTAAAATGGGACTTATTCGTTTCATAGATATTGTGCCGCCTCTTTAGCAAATGAAACGCCGGAAAGGGTGAAAAAAATATTAAGCAGTGACTGTAATTACTGAATAAAGTTGTAAAATTTTTTAGCTACTAAGTATTCTTGATTGCGAACAAGAATTTGAAATACAAGGCTCTTCAAGATTTTAGTTATCAACATTTTTTGCTTCTGGCATCTTTAGTGCTGTGTTTCGGCGAACGCAATCCATACTTTATCAATCACTAAAATCCAGACAATGACCAGCCATCCTGTGCACCACCAAATCCATAGCAAAGCAACTGAATTGGGAATTTCATCAGAGATCATTTCCTGTGCTTTAAACATTCTTTCTCAAAACCGCAATTTGGTTAATGCCATTGACAACGGCGTGGAAATGGATGATTATATCTACAGGGCTATTCTAAGACAAGCCTTCGACAAACGCATGGCCGATGCAGAAAGAGATTTTTATTCTTTTGATGAAGAAAAACAAAGTGCGGCGGAAAGAGATCTGAAAATTCTCGAAAGAGAAGAGTTAACCTCTGATGCTTTTTACAGGGCCGTTTTACCGCTGATGGTGAAAACCCTCCAACATGAACCCATTCGCAGATTGCATGCAGAAGCAGCATCGACTATTGTAATGCAGCTTGCCGACTGGAAACGACGCTTTAGGGCAACCACACTTACCGAAGTAATCGTAAAGAAATTCAGCGGGGAGATAGAAGCTTTCCATGCCGCATAATTTGTAATACGCATGGGCAAAACTTAAGCAGAGTTCGCCAGGCACTCAGCTTATGGCACAGCTTTTACATAGATACCAAAAAGGCATCTATGATTGCTTTAGAGTTTAAAGACCCGGTAGAAGTAACTACGTCAAAGGGCGACGGTTATATTTGGTATATGATCGACTACGGTCCGCAGTCTGATACCTTGTACACGATCGTAATCAAGGAAAGCGGCGAATGCTGGCAAATGAGCCACAAAGATTTTCGTATCAAAAGCAATATTTCTCTAGGCATTCGTGGAGATTATCAAAACGGGAACACGTACAATCAGAAAATGAACTCAGTGGAAAATGATCCTTTCAAAAAGAATCACAATTAAATTACCTAAGCAATCTTTATAACCCTTGCGGGACAGGCTTCTGCTATTTCTTTTGAGTGTTCTATTAAAATTGGAGAAAGTTCAAGTCGATGGATTTACTTTTTTTCGACAGAATGCAATAAAACCGCTTTGCCATCTTTTTTTGACATGCGCCATACCTCCGGCTGCATCTCCCTGCAGATACTGCAACCAATGTATTTGTTTCGATAAAAATGATCTTAGGCATGTTCCGTCTTTACTATTTTGTACAATTTATCATTGAGAGAAGGTTTTAAAGGCAGTGGGAAAGTGATCTTGTCTCCTTTGCCTGCAATATCTTCTTCGTCACCATTTACTCTGAAATCATTCAACACTTCTTTGTGAATTCCAAAACGGTTGCCGGTAATTAAAATGGTGCCGCCTTTTTGAAGGCTTCCGCTTTCCATTAAAAATTCTCCAACCTTAATTCCACTGTAATATTTAGTGCACTTGCCAATGTAAATTTTCTTTTCTGTTGCAGCCAACAAAAAAAGAGTTGATGCTTTTTGCCCGCATATTCAACTGTTCGACTCCAAAATACACAGCATTGGCTCCGGCCTGAATGGCTGCCTGCAGACTTTCGAAAGAACCTACGGGGGACAACAGTTCTATTGGTTTTTTACTCATCACAAGTTTCATTTCAATGGGGCGTAAAGAGAAGAAGCTTTCAGCAGATCAACAATGATTTTACTCAGGGTGAATGGAGCTTTAATCAATCGTGTGCATCCATAATAAATATTGGCCAATTGGTAACAGGAAGCAGCCTCGCCTGTATTTTCATAATCTCTACATTTGTTGTTTAACCGGACAACACATGAAAAGATTTTTTTCCTTCACCCTATTGTTTGTTTTCAGCTTTTCTGTTTTAGCTCAAAATAAAATCCTTACTATTGAAGATGCACTGGTAAGAAACCGTACGACCCTGGCGCCGGCCAACCTCAGGCAATTACAATTTATCTACGGCACTGAAGATTACGTTCATCTGAAAAAAGTAAATGATAAAGATGTTTGGGTGAGAGGAAATTTTAAATCTTCGACAGAGCAAAGCTTTCTTTCCCTTGAAGATCTCAATCAAAAACTAAATGCCGCAGGTTTGGATGCACTGGCTGAAATGCCTGCTATCAATTTTTATAAGTCTCCGGAATGGATGTTTACGGCTAACGGAAATAGAATTGCTTTAAACCCAACCACGAACAAAGTGAGAGTGATTATGGATAAAAGCATTGCCAACAAGGAAATTGCTGAAGAAAGCAGTGCAGGATACGTGGCTTATGTAGACGATTATAATTTATTTGTAACCGATGGAACCAATACAAAACAAGTAACCGATGATGGAAGCAGAGACATTGTATACGCTTCTACTGTTCATCGTGAGGAGTTTGGCATTATGAAAGGCACTTTCTGGAGCAACAATGGAAAACAACTGGCTTTTTACCGCATGGATCAAAGCATGGTTACCGATTATCCCATCATCAACTGGGCAACCACGCCTGCCAGCATTGAACTTATTAAGTATCCAATGGCCGGCGATAAAAGCCACCATGTTACTGTTGGGGTTTACAATGCCGAAACTCAATCAGCCATCTACTTACAAACGGCCGGACCTGCCGAACAATATTTGACCAATATTGCCTGGAGCCCCGATGACAAATTCGTCTTCATTGCTGTAGTGAACCGCGAGCAAAATCACATGGAACTGAATCAATACAATGCATCAACCGGTGCTTTTGTAAAAACCCTGTTTGAAGAAGAAGATGAAAAATACGTGGAGCCGCTGGTACCTATACTCTTCTTAAAAAACAATTCCTCACAATTCATCTGGCAAAGCAACAGGGATGGCTGGAATCATCTGTACTTATATGACATCAATGGAAAGTTATTGAAGCAACTGACCAAGGGCAACTGGGAAGTAACCGATGTGAAAGGATTTGATGGAAAAGGAGAACATGTATTTTATATCTCCAACCAGGATTCACCCATCAGCAGAAATTTATACCAGCTCAATTTGAAAACCGGCGCATCCAAAAGAATTACACAGGGCCCGGGATTGCATGGAGCGCAGGTAAGCACCAGCGGCAACACAGTTATTGATAACTTCAGTACTACCGACAATCCAAGAACAGTTCGCATCGTTGATGTCAAATCACTGAAAAACAAAACCATTTTCAATGCGCCAAATCCTTTGGCTGATTATGCGCTCGGGCAAATGAGCATTTTCACTATTGCCAATAAGGCCGGAACGCCTTTGTATTGCCGTATGTTCAAACCGGCAAATTTTGACAGCACCAAAAAATACCCGGTGGTGGTTTACTGGTATGGAGGCCCGCATGTGCAAATGATCTCAAATGCCTGGAATGGTGGCGCGGGTGATTACTGGTTTCAATACCTGGCTGAAAGAGGCTATGTGGTTTTTAGTTTGGACCCGAGAGGAAGTGATAACCGGGGAAAAGAGTTTGAACAGGTGATCTTTCGCCGTGCAGGCGAAGCACAAATGGAAGATTTAATGAGTGGTGTTGATTACCTGACTAAGCTTTCTTACGTCGATAAAAACAGGATGGGATTATTTGGATGGAGCTATGGTGGATTTCTTACGACTGATTTCATGTTGAGCTATCCCGGCATTTTTAAAGCTGCCGTTGCAGGCGGCCCGGTTATCGACTGGCGCTATTATGAGATCATGTACGGCGAACGTTATATGGATACGCCACAGGAAAATCCGGAAGGTTATGCGGCTACTGATCTTACTAAAAAAGTGCAGAATCTGAAAGGGAAACTACTATTGATTCATGGCTTACAGGATCCGGTTGTAGTTCAGCAGCATTCAGTTCGTTTTGTGCGTGCCGCCATTGATAAAAATGTGCAGGTCGATTATATGATCTATCCCGGCCATGAACATAATGTTATTGGAAAAGACCGGGCACATTTGTATCAGAAAGTGACTGATTATTTAACGGAGTATTTGAAATAGAACGCAGACCATTGGTTCTGCTTCATCTATTCTGTTACAATCCGGCTTACTACACGCCATCCGCCGTCTCTCTTTATCCAGGTATCAACAAAAGATGTGGTGTCTGAAAAACCGTCTTCACCATAGGTGCCGCTCCAGTAAAACTGCGCT
>JAGIAB010000209.1 GCA_017745135.1 Flavisolibacter sp. | reverse complement strand
CGCTGCTAAAATCGAAATCTTCTTTTATTGCTTCTTCAACAATGTACTTTCCATCTTCAGCACTTATAAATTCTCCTTTATTATTCAAAAGTTTCAAGGCGTTCCACTCCTTTGGATTATGACTGGCGGTTAATATCATGCTTCCGTCTGCATTTTCCCATCTAACAGCCATTTCAATAGTAGGTGTAGTTGACAAACCGGCATCAATAACATCAATTCCCATTGCCAACAAAGTGTTGATGGCAAGCTGGCTTACGATAGGACCACTTATTCTTCCATCCCTGCCTAATACAATTTTATTGCCTCTCTGTTTTTCCTTTATCCATTTGCCATAAGATGCGGCAAATCGTACAATATCAATAGGAGTTAAACTCTTACCTGGCTTTCCACCAATGGTTCCCCTGATGCCTGAAATACTTTTGATTAACATAAATCAGTATTCAGTTTTAGCGATTGCGTGGTTGTATAATGCCGACGGATAGATCCCGTCTTTCAATAATGCCGTGATACGCTTCTGCACCAATGGCTTGTCCTCTTTATAGGTTACTCCAAACCATTGTGAGCCGGTTGTTATTGCTTTTATTTTTCCTTTTTCTTGTTGAATAAATTGACCGGCTACAGAAGGAATGAAAAACTCCGATTTGCATTCGTCACCATTTTCGTTCAGGAATGCTTCAAATAATTTCTGAGAGACCTTGAATATATTAGGAGCGAAGCACCAGAAATTCATTGAAACCTTTGTATGCATCGGTAAGGAAAATTTCGATCCATTTTCTTCGTAGACAATTTCGTCTTGCAATTGGTAGATTTTTGTTCTTTCTGTAATGTTGGTGATGAAATTGTTTTCATCAATTGTGCATACGCCACGACTTACAAAACCATGGTCTGACAGAGTGTTCGGCAAGGGATAACATACATTTGCCCATACACGATCGCTTGCTTCATGGAGGAGAAACCGGTAAGCTTTTTGAAATGCTTCTTTCCCGTAAAAATCATCACCATTGATTACGGCAAAGGGTTCATGTATAACGTCTTTGGCACAAAGTAGAGCATGGCCTGTTCCCCAAGGCTTTGTTCTGTGAGCAGGAACCGTATACCCATTGGTAAATGAATCCAGGTCCTGGAAAATGAATTCAACCGTAACCCTGTCTTTTAACTTTGATTCAAAGATTTCTCTAAACTCTTTTGCAAACTCTTGCCTTATTATGAAGACAATTTTGGTGAACCCAGCTTCGATGGCATCGTAAATGGAATAATCAATTATACTTTCGCCGGAAGGCCCAAATTGGTCAATCTGTTTTAAGCTTCCGTATCGGCTTGCCATACCGGCGGCCAGCACCAATAAACTTGCGCTCATGATCTGATTGGTTTTGTAATTGATATCTTGCCTGCTGCATAGCCTTTTACCGAGTAGTAGAAGATGTATAGATAAGAAGGCAGCATGCAAATTAGAAAGGCGGCATGATTAGACATGACTTCATTGTCCCTTAAACTCGTGTACACCAGTGGAACTATCGCCCCGCCTGCAATGCCCATAATCAGCAAAGCAGAACCAATTTTGGTAAACTTTCCCAGTTGGTCAATCGCCAGTGGAAAAATTGCCGGCCACATTAATGCGTTTGATAATCCTAAAATGGCAATAAATGTAATGGCTGTATAGCCGCTTGAAAAGAATACTGCTGTGCTGAAAACGATTCCTGTTAAAGCAGAAATGGCAAGTGCACTCTGCTGAGAAATGTACTTGGGTATTGCAATGATCCCTATAATATAACCGGTGAGCATCGACAGCAAGGTGAACGTTGTAAAATATTTTGTTTCATCTAAGGGCATTCCAAGTTGCCGGCCATAGGCACCAATTGCATCACCCGCCATCACTTCTACACCCACATATAAAAACAAACAAAGCACGCCTAACATCAGGTGTTTGAACTGGAAAACATTTGTCTTTTGTTGGATATCATCTGCTAAAGCTTCTTCTTTTTCGACATCAATTTCTGGAAGCGCAGATTTTTGAATCATGATCGCCAGTAAAAACAAAACAACAGCCATAATAATGTAGGGGGTGATAACTCTGGATGAGAGTTCATGTAAAAGTTTTGTTCTTTCTTCAATGCCGCTTGCATTTTTTATTTGTTCTTCAATACTGCTTGCATTTTTTAACACCAAGGCACCTAAAATAATGGGGCTTAACATTCCGGCTACCTTGTTACAGATGCCCATGATGCTTATACGCTTGGCTGCACTTTCAATGGGGCCTACAATACTTATATAAGGGTTAGAAGCTGTCTGTAACAGTGCCAGGCCCATACCCTGAATAAACAATCCGCATAGAAATAATGCAAAGCTTCTTGAACCGGCTGCAGGAACAAACACAAGAGAACCTATGGCCATGACCAGCAAGCCTAAGGCCATGCCATTTTTAAGCCCTGTCAATTTTAATATGTAGGAAGAAGGGATGGCCAAAAAGAAATAAGCCATATAAAATGCAAACGTTACAAAGAAGGCCTGTGTGTCTGAAGTTAACTGGCAGGCAAGTTTGAGGAACGGTATCAATGTTCCGTTAAGCCAGGTAACAAAACCAAACACAAAAAATAGAATTCCGATGATAGTGATTGCATATCTGTTTGAAGATGGACGGTTCATAGATTTTTATTTGAATCGGAGAGTAAAATACATCAGGAAGTAATAGGAATCGCTGTTTGCCCGTTGTAAAACGTTTGCATGAAATTCAGACTGTGCAAGCGTTTGCGTGAAATGCGATTCCTGCAAACGCTTGCATATTTTTTTTGAAAAGTAGAATGCTATGTTTGGTTTTCAGACGTCATCAAGCCGGTTTGTGAACTTAAAATTTACGTCGTTCGTACCAGGTTTTTAATCGCCCTTACGTTAACCAACATTCTAAATTTTAAAAACAAACTCATGAAAAAAAATGTAACCCTGTTGTGCCTCTTAACTGTAATGCATGCCATGGTCATTGCCCAACGGAACACAACGATTTATGTCGATGCAAATTATTCGGGGTCCATTCAAAACGGTTCTTCTGCAAATCCTTATAAAACGATACGTCAGGCACTCGATCGAAGAGCACAAATGGGAGTGAGTGGTATGACGACGAACGAAGAGATTATTGTAAAATCCGGCACCTACTATCCAACAGGCACCGATATGATTATCATTAATCGCACCAATTGTGGCAACAATGGAAAATGGCTTACCATAAAATCAGAAGTCCCTTTTGAAGCAACCATTCGCGGTGACAGTTTGTACAAAACAAGGTTTGCTGCCATTGTTACCTTCACAGATAGTGCTCAGTATGTAAAACTGATGAATTTCACTATAGAGAAGATCCGGAATAATCCTGATTCAACTAAGTGGAAAAATACAGATGGAACCTATACGGCGACCCGGCCAACTGTAATGGCTATGTACAATGGTCAGCCGGTTCGCACTGCTTATGGTGATACGGTGTATGAAGCACAAAAGGATGTGAAATTTGGTATTCAGGTTGCAAGTGATTGCCGGCACTTAAACATTTTCGATAATGACATTAGTAATATTTCATGGACCTCTCTGGTCAATCCTTTTACGGCAGATAGTTCTTTAACCGAAGCACAAAAGAAAATTGTACGCAATGCATGGCCCAACGATAATTGTGGTCCTTTGAATATTCTGGGAACAGATTATGATGCCATGAGGGATATTACTGTCGATGGTAATGAAATTCATCACTGCATACCGGGATGGACCGAAGGCCTCACGGTCAACGGATATGTCGATACTTTCCAGATCGTTAACAATCTCATACACGATATTAAAAATATTGGCATAGTCGCCGCAGGTAATTTTGGATGGGTAGTCGATCCGGCTAACGGTTTTCATACGCCTGAGAGTCAGAACTATTCCCGTAATGGAATCATCAGCGATAACATTGTTTATAACTGTACATCTCCTATTGCAGCTTCAGCAGGTATTTATTTAGATGGCACACGCAATGTGCTGGTAGAAAGAAATCAGGTTTATAACAATCATGTGGGAATATCTGTTGGTAATGAAGCAGCTAATTCTCATTCAGGCGGACATGTTATTCGCAATAATATTGTTTATGATAATACCTGGACAGGAATAGTGTTGGGTAGCAATGCATACAATGCTTGGGTTGAAAACATCAAAGTGCTGAATAACACCTTTTACCGTAACAACAGCAGAACTGCCACTTTGCTCCCTGCCAAAGACGGTAACGGGCTTGTTATAATTCAAAATGGCATAGCGCAACCCGAAACTTTTGGTGATGGTGGAGAAATCATTACGCAACGGCTTAGCAACAGTTCTGACGCTCCTGGCGCTAAAATTGTCCTTCAGAACAACATTGTACGTTCCCGGAAAGGTTTACCTGTAACTGCTTTAGCACCTTTTAAAACAGACTCCTATTCAAGTGCATCATTAACCGTTTCTAATATCAAAAACTTGCTGGATTGGAACTATAATCTTTATTATATAGAACCCGGATACAACAACAGCATCAACTACGATTTTGCGTCTGCAGCATTTACAGGCAACACTTATAATTTTGCCAATTATAAAAACACCGTTGGTCTAGATTCTGCTTCTGTTGCTCCTGAATATGCTACCATGCCTTCACCAGATCCTGTATTTGTAGGTGGTTCCGGTTTCCCGGGACGCTACGCTTTGGTGTCAGGTTCGTTGGCCTATAATATTGGCAATCCGTCATCTAGCAACTCAGGTTCGGACGACTTCATTTATAACACACGCGTACAAAATGGGAGAATAGATGCCGGCGCATTAGAATATAGTGGGAACTGTTCTGCTCCTTCAACAATAAGGGAAAACGTAACAATGGATGCAGATAACAGTTGTTTTTTGTTTCCCAATCCTGTAATCGATCAATTAACCATACAGCTAAACCGAAAGACAAACGACCTGGCACAAATAGAATTTTTTGATATCACAGGACGTATGGTGTCAACCCGCAAAGTGCAACTGAACAGAGGCGCCAATCTCGTTCGCATTAGTAATTTCAGGGGAGCAGGCTTTGTAAGTGGAAGCTACCTGGTAAAAATATCCACAGCGACAGGTTCACAGACATTCAAAATCCTGGTGCAATAAAAATATTGCCATGCAGCGCACTAAATTTAGCTGCATGGCTTCATTAAGCAGTTTAATCGAAACAAAGCATATGAGTTACAAATCCAATCGAAGAGACTTCATCAGGCAGACTGCGTTAACAGGCGCAGGCATTGCTTTACTGAATTCACCATTGAAATTATTTGCCGCTGAACAAAAAAGCATTGTAAAAATTGGGATGATCGCAGTGGGATTACGTGGCCAATTACATCTTGAAGAGATGCTCAAAAGAAGTGATGTGGAAGTGGTGGCGATGGCCGACCCTGACAAACGGATGATGGGAATGGCCAGGGAACTGGTAAAAAAATATGGGAAGAAAGCTCCGGTTGAATATGCAAACGGTGATTATGATTACAGGAATTTATTAAAGCGGGACGATATTGATGCTGTATTCATTGCCTCTCCATGGGAATGGCATGCGCCACAGGGAGTTGATGCAATGAATGCGGGTAAAATTGTAGGCATGGAAGTAAGCGGCGCCATTAAACTGCAGGATTGCTGGGATTTTGTCAACACATATGAAAAGACAAAAGTGCCCATCATGCCGCTGGAAAATGTCTGCTACAGAAGGGATATAATGGCGACACTTCACATGGTGCAACAGGGTTTATTTGGTGAGATATTGCATTTGCAGGGAGGTTATCAACATGATCTGCGTGGTGTTTTATTTAATGATGGCATAACGCCATATGATAGTGGCGTAGAAATGGGTACAAA
>JAGIAB010000208.1 GCA_017745135.1 Flavisolibacter sp. | reverse complement strand
CTGCCGATACATCACGGCCAAGATTGCAATACAATATTCCCAATCAAAACCTGTCATTGGCTTTTCAGCCCGGTTCCTTAAAGCCTTTGGCTCTGGAAGTTGACTCGGGTGGAAGATGGGGAAATGAAAGCTATGTTAAGCTGGGATATGGAAATTTTAAAACGCCGTTCATTCAGGCAGGTGTTTCCTTTGGTGATGGTAAAAATGTGGGTTTGAACATTTATGCAAAACACAATGCATCGAAAGGCAATTTGCCTTTACAGGAATATAGTAACAGTGAAGTGGATTTGAATGCTTACCTGAAATCTGCCAAAAACCTTCAATGGAATGTCCGCTTCGGGGGGCAGCAACAGGTGTATAATAAATATGGATTTCAACCTAAGACCATGTCTTTCCCCGAAGATTCAACCAATGTGAAATACCAGACCTGGAGAGGAAGGATCAACTTTCATAATATCTCAAGAACCAGTCTCGGACTTTCGTATTCACCCGAATTGAAAATTGATGTCTTCAACGATCAATTAAACAATTCTGAAAGCAATACCTATCTCAACCTTCCTTTGCAAAAAACCATCGGAACCAACTTCGAAGTTGATTTGGCTGCAACAGCAAATCTTTCCCGTTATAAACGCGATGGTGAAACCGGAATTGCTAATAACTTCTTTTATTTATCGCCATCAGTAGCATTTAAAAAAGAAAACATCAATATAAGTGCTGGAGTAAGGCCTTCATGGGATAACGGTGAATTCAAGGTTTTTCCGAACGTTTTACTGGAATTTAAAACAGCGGATTATCCTTTTTCTTTCCAGGTGGGATGGACAGGTCATTTGCGTAACTCAGGATTCCAGTATCAGGCAAATATGAACCCATGGATGTGGGCACCAGATTCCGTAAGAAATACTAAAATTGAAGAAAGATATCTTGGCATAAAGGGTTCTGTTGGTGATCATTTTAATTACAGCGTAAAAGCTTCATATAACCTCATTAACAATCAACCTTTGTTTATTAATGATACCTCTGCTTTTTCAGGAGGAAAATCTTTCCTCACTTTGAATGAATCTGATTTGAAGATGTACAGCGTTGGAGGTGAAATAGGATATACGGTAGGAGAAAAATTTTCTGTGATCTCCAATCTTAGCCTCAATTCATTCAAGTTGAAGGATAATGCCAAAGCCTGGGGATTGCTGCCACTGGAGTGGAAAACAGCTATGCGTGTGCAGGTGTTGAAAGACCTGTACCTGAACAGCACGATCTATCTTTTTGATGGTCCCTGGTCCCTAACCAGAAATGGAAGGGAAAACCTTCCGATGGCCTCTGATGTAAGCGCCGGAGTAGAATTTAAGGTGTACAAAAACATCAAATTGTGGATGCAATTCAATAATGTTTTCAACAAAGAATACCAGCGCTGGAATCAATATCCGGTTTATGGGTTCAACTTTTTGGGCGGAGTTGTATTTTCGTTCGCTCAAAAAAGCCAGAGTGTTAAGCTTACTAACTAAATATTTGCTTCGATATAAAAGGGTTTGCATACCAAACGTAGGTACGTTTGAGATCGTTATGCAATCGCCGCAGTTGAGTGTTGCCGATAAATTAATTTATTCGCCTGTCTTTATTACTCAGCATAGAAAGGAGGATGAAGTTCCCGAGCACCAATTTTATTTCTTCACAAATGAAGGAGTAGAAAAAGAAAACTTCAGGCAGGAACTCTATTCCTTTGGTGAGCGGATGAAAAGAAGAATTCAGAACGCACCGTTTCACTGGAAGGGATTTGGTACGCTGAGTTACGATTCCACCGGAATGTTATTTGAGCCTGATGAAATGAAACTGGAAGCTATGCAACCTGTTCCGGCTCAAAAGGTGTTAAGGGAAAATGTTCAACACCAGGTGTTGGTTGGCGACCAGGAAATGACTTCCCAACAGGTAACCGAAGTTTTGAACACGGTGGAATACAAAAGACCCTGGTTCATAATTGCAGGGTGGGTATTGTTCATATTAGCCCTGGTAGCAATCATCATTTATTTATACCTGAATAATTTTAAAACCACTTCGACAGGATTCAAAACTTTATGGTGAACGAGATGAATAAAGTGCACTACACAAATTGTCCTGTTTGTGGCAGTACCGCCATCAATCCTCTTTTAACGGTTAAAGACCATTCGGTGAGCAGGGAAGAATTTGTAATCTGGCAGTGCAGCAATTGCAGGTTGCGCTTTACCCAGGATGTGCCTGATGAAGAATCGATAGGAAAATATTATCAATCCACTGATTATATTTCGCATTCTAACACCAGCAAAGGACTGATCAACCAACTTTATCAGAAAGTCCGCAATTACACCTTGAATCAAAAAGCGGCTTTGATCATTGGTAAAACAGTACAGCAGGGAAAGATATTGGACCTCGGAGCCGGCATTGGCGCATTTCTAAATACGATGAAAGAAAAAGGGTGGGAGATCACCGGTATTGAACCAGATGAAGGCGCCAGGCAACAAGCAAAAAATCTTTTCAATATTGAACTTAAAGAAACGGATTCACTGCATCAACTTCCCCAAAGCAGTTTTGATGCCATTACACTCTGGCATGTATTAGAGCATGTGCACCAGCTTCACGATTATGTGGAAAGATTAAAGACTTTACTGAAGCCAAACGGAAAAATTTTTATTGCTGTTCCAAATTATTCATCACTGGATAGTTCTATTTACAAATTATACTGGGCTGCTTATGATGTTCCGCGTCATTTGTATCACTTCGCTCCACAAACAATAGATGTTTTAATGAGTAAACATGGTTTAAAAGTGGTGTCCAAAAAGCCTATGTGGTTTGATAGTTTTTACATCAGCCTTTTGAGCAGCAAATACAAAAACGGGAAAACAAACTGGATCGGTGCTGGCTTAAGTGGCTTGCGCTCCAACTTCAAAGCCCTGCTGAATAAAAATTATTGCAGTTCGGTTATTTATATTATTGAAAAAGCTTAGAACTGTATTTCAAACGTCCGAGGCCAGTGCTTGCCTGTTACATAAAATTTTTTAGTTACAGGGCTGTAAGCAATGCCATTTAATTCTGCAGCACCGGGATATTCTTTGTTTACAGTGTCCACGATTGCACTTAAGTCGAGTTTGGCAATAACAGTTGCAGTTGAAGGATCAATCTTTACAATGTAATTATACTGCCATTGATTAGCGTACACGTAGCCATCTACATATTCAAGTTCATTAATATTGGGTACAGGAGCGCCGTTTTCAGTAATATTCAATGTTTTCAACAGTTTTAGCGTCCCCGGCTCAAAATAATACAAGTTGCTACTGCCGGTACTAGCAATAATATTCTTTCCGTCATTGGTCAATCCCCATCCTTCTCCAACTTCAAATGGAATCTCTTTTATTTTTTTGAAGGTTTTGACATCGTAAAGAAAAGCTGTTTTTTCTCTGTAAGTCAACTGGTAAAGTGTATCATGTAAAACAGTAATCCCTTCTCCAAAATATTTATCATCTAATTTCAATTCTTTCAAAACCTTTCCTGATTTTGGGTCGTACTGAAACAGCTTCGAGTGACCATAATTGCCACCGCTCTCAATTAAAGTGGAATCGTAAAATTCTAAACCTTCCGTGAAAGAAGAAGTATCATGAGGCAATGTTGAAACAATACTCGGAGTAGATATCGGGATTGCATTTCCAGCGCCTTCAAAATCATTGTTACCATTCGAATTATTACAACCGATAGACAAAAAAATTAATAAGCTTGGTAAAAACCCGATTATATTCTTCATCGGACAAAAATAAATACCCAATCGATGTGTTTTTGTTAAACAAATTGCTTTCGTTGTTTTGTTTTTTTGAAAACCGAAACTATATTTGACTATTCTCCCAATTCTTATAAAAATCCTCACACAAACCGTCCCTGCTTAAGTTCCGATTCCTGAGAAATTTCAATTGAATCCTTTTCCTCTATTTCCAATCCGAGAGTAAACCTCTGTTGTTCCAAACCTGTGCATACCAGTTAACCCTGGAACTATGAGGACGATATTGTCTGGTATTTGCCTGTTTATTGCCACCATTGCATTTGCACAAAGAGAATGTGCAAGCCCCGCATATATCGATCAACTAAAATCTGTTGATCCTTCTTTCACTGCTAAAATCAATGAAATTGAAAATTTTGTTCGCCGGCAAAAAACAGCGAGAGAACTTGAACAAGCCGCACCGAATGTAATTGTGATTCCTGTAGTTGTTCATGTACTGTATAAAACTCCTGCTCAAAATATTTCTGATGAACAGATCAAAAGCCAGATCGATGCTTTAAATCGTGATTTCAGGCGACGAAATGCAGATACTTCAAACACTCCTGTTCGTTTTAAGTCTCTTGCTGCCGATGTTCAAATTGAATTTGCATTGGCAACTGCCGATCCTAAAGGAAGAGCAACTACTGGTATTGTTCGTAAAGCTACTAGCGTTACCCGCTGGAATTCTGATGACAAAATCAAATTTTCATCACAAGGTGGCGATGATGCCTGGGATAGCCGTTATTATCTGAATTTTTGGGTGGGTGATTTAGGTACTTTACTGGGATATTCCAGCCAGCCTGGAACCGCTGCCGAAAAAGATGGAGTGGTAATCAACTACACCGCCTTCGGCACCATAAATGTGAATGCTCCTTACAATCTGGGAAGAACAGCTACCCACGAAGTTGGACATTGGTTGGGATTAAGACATATCTGGGGTGAGAGCTATTGCGGTGATGATTTTGTTGATGATACACCAAAGCAGGGAAATTTTACAACAGGTTGTCCAAATACTTTCCGGTCCTCATGCGGTAACGGTGAGATGGGCGATATGTACATGAACTACATGGATTTTACCAATGATGCCTGTATGAATTTGTTTACGAACGGACAAAAACAAAGAATGCTTTCATTTTTTAAAGAAAGCGGTGCAAGAAATTTGTTGCTCTCGAGCAAAGGCCTGAACAAACCCTGGCTGGCTGAATCACCGGTTGAAATGCCTGTAAAAACTGCTTTCAAATTTTATCCGAATCCAACAAGCGGCGAATTGATTTTAGATTTTGAATATAATGCCGATTGGATAGGTAAATCTGTTTCAATTGTAAATATCAATGGAACAGTGGTTTCAAAAAATCAGATCAACAGCAAAATGCAACAACTAAATCTTTCGCAATTAGCGCCGGGAATGTATTTCATCCAGGCAGAAAACGGCATGCAAAAATTAAGAGCAAAGTTTATCAAGCTATAATTTATCCATCATCATTCCGGCAACCTGTTGCGATACGATAGGCGCTAAGGCAACTCCCATTCCGCTCATGCGGATACAGCAAAATACATTCGGCTGAACTTCCTTGATGATTGGCATCTTTTCACTTCCCATTGCCATAATACCGGCCCATCGATTTTCAATGGTGTATTGTCCTTTAAAATTGGGAAGAACTACTTCGTCAAGATAGTTTTGAAGATGCGTTTGAATGAAGCCGGAAGTGGCCATATCAGTTGTTCGTTCTTCTTCAAAAGCTTTGTTTCTGGCACCGCCTAACAAAACTTTCTTTCCCAGGTTACGGAAGTAATAAAAGCCTTCATCGGAATGAAAGGTGCCTTTCCAGGGAAGATTTTCAATAGGAGAGGTAAGAAGCACTTGCCCTCTTGCTGGAATTATATCTTCTTCCGGTAAAAGCTCTTTTGTAAAAGCATTCGTGCAAATCAGAAGTTGATTGGTGAGAAGTTTTAATTCCTGGTTGGTTTGAATTTCAATGTTATCTCTTTTATTTTCGAATGATTTAATTTCGGTTTGAGTGAAAACCTGAACACCCATTCCTTGCACCTTACTTAGTAAAGCCTGCACTAATTTTCCTGAGTGAAGAGAACCTTCCAAGTTGTTTTTAACTAAATGCTTTGTGTTGCCAAAGCC
>JAGIAB010000207.1 GCA_017745135.1 Flavisolibacter sp. | reverse complement strand
CTTTTTCATATCGTTTATTTTAACGGTGATTATTCCGGTTCGTAACCCAGCATGAAGGTGAACTTGGTTGCGTTTTTAAGGCGGTTGCCGCTTCCAGGTTGTATGCGGTCTAAACCTACCCCATAATCAAATCCAAGCAAGCCAAACATCGGCAGGAAGAAACGCATGCCTACACCAACGGATCTGCGCAAACGATACGGATTGTATTCCTTGAAAGAATACCATCCATTAGCGGCGTCGAAGAAGGCCAATCCATAAATAGTACTGCTTGGATTGGTCACTAAAGGATAGCGCAATTCCAGCGAATATTTATTGAAGATGGTGAACAAACGATTGGCATTCGATTGATCAGGATTATTAATTGAAGGATTTGAATAATCAAACACAGGATAACCACGTAAAGAGATGATGTCATATCCCAACAAACCATAGCTGTTGGTCAATCCATCACCACCTAACTGGAACCGTTCAAATGGTGAGAAGTCAAGCTTTTTATTGTAGCGGCCCATAAATCCATACTTGGCGGCTATCTTCAACACAAACTGGCGGCTTTGATTTTCACCCATACCCTTACCAATTGGCACAAACCATTCAGCATTGAAACGCCATTTGTGATACTCAGGATTTTTATATGGATTCAACGATGTAACTACATCTGGGTTGATTAAAGAATAGGGCGGTGTAAATTGAGAACTCACGGCAAAACTGGATCCGCTTCTTGGGAAGGTAGGATCGTATACCGAAGAACGCTGCAATCCTAATTTAAAACTTACACTGGTTGAATTTCCGCTGGAAATATCTGTTCCATTCGATAAACGGAACAAACCAGGATAATTCATCAGGCTATACTTTGTATAATTCACCGAATAAATCAGGCTGAAAAAGTCATCAGGCCATTTTAAACTTTTACCCAAGGAGACAGAAACACCTGATGTTTTTAAGAAATTGGTATCTGATTTTTTCTTATCAAATCGACCGGTAAAATAATCGTATGCATTTGAAAATTTACTATGGTAGAAAGCAACGGTCAAAGAGTTTCTTTTCTTTCCACCCAACCATGGCTCTGTAAACGAGAAGTTATAAGAATTGTATGCACGCCCATTGGACTGGTAGCGCAAACTTAATTTTTGACCATCACCCTGTGGCAACGGATCCCATGCTTCTCTTCTCCAGATGTTTTTAATAGAGAAATTATTAAAGGTTACTCCAAGAGTTCCGGTTAAGCCAATTCCACCACCCCAGCCTGCAGAAAGCTCCAACTGGTCGGATGATTTTTCTTCCAGTTCCCAGTTGATATCAACAGTACCGGTTTCCTGGTGAGGCACAATACCTGGATTAATTTTTTCCTGGTTGAAATATTGAAGTCCAGCCAGCTCTCTTTGTGAACGGATAAGATCGGTACGGCTAAACAACTCGCCGGGATAGGTTTTTAATTCGCGACGGATGACATAATCTTTTGTTTTTTGGTTGCCAAAAATTCCAACTGTACCAATCCTTGCCTGCGGGCCTTCTACAATCCTGATTTCGTAATCAATGGTATCATTGTACACAGAGGTTTCGATTGCATTAGCCTGGAAGAAGAGATAACCATCGTCCTGGTACAACTGGCCAAGGTCACCACCTTCTGCACTTAATTGCTTGCCTAATTTTTTATTCAGGAGTTCAAGGTTATAGGTATCGCCTTTTTCAATTTTTACAACTTCCTTGTGAAGGAAAGAATCGGAATATTTAGTGTTGCCTCTATACGTAATATTTCCGAAATAGTATTTTCTTCCTTCTTCAACTTTAATATCTATCTGCAGGTTGCCTTTATCATTGGTGTAAACTACGGTATCCACAATTTGGGCATCGCGAAAACCCAGAGAGTTATAATAGTCAAGAATTTTATTGACGTCTTCATCAAATTTCTTCTGGTCAAATTTTGAACCGCTGAATTTGATGCGAACATAAGGATCGATCAGGGCTTTGGTTTTGGATGGAGAAAGGAAACCAAGGTCCCTGATATATTCTCCGAAACTCAATTTTTCATTTTTCCCAAATTTGCCTTCTGCTTCATCAGGATTAAGAGTGAACTTGTTCATTTCCTTAGTGCCCTTCATTTGCTTTTTCAGCTTCAGGTCACTTACGGTTTCATTACCGTAGAAATTGATTTGGTTGATGTGAACCTTACCACCTTTATCTACATGAAAGACTAAGTCATTAGCATTGGTAAGAACAGGATTTGGCTTCGTCTCCACACGCACCGAAACTGCCATATAACCTTTGTCTCTATAAAATTTCTGAATGGCATCAATCGCATTGCGAATCGTGTTCTCGGTAATTACCGTTCCTTTTACCAATTGTGACTTCCCTTTCAGGTCATCTTTTTCAGATTTCTTAGGGCCTATGAATTCAAAATTTCCAAGCTTGGGTAATTCATGAACATTCAACTCCAGATCAATAAAATCGCCCTCAACAGCAGTAATATAAATCTGAACATTGCTGAAGAATTTCTGACGCCATAAATTGGTAATGGCTTTTGAAAAAGCATCTGTTCCGGGAATTGTAATTTTTTGTCCAACCTGCAAAGCCGAAATGGACAAAACAATTGAAGTATCAAGAGAGGTTAAACCTGTTACTTTTATAGAACGAATGGTATATTCCTTAGAAACCCTTGCATTTTGAAGGGCAAGCAAATCCGGATCGACTGAAGTAACATTTGATGTATCCTGAGAGAATGAAATAAAGCTTATCGCACAAAAAACGGAAACCAAAACCAGGGATAAATATCGTTGCATATATTGAATTCAGTCAGTAAATCCGGTAATTACCGGAGACAAAAATGCAGTTTGCGGAGCAAATTAACGGTAAATTTCAAACCGTTTTGTTAAATCACCCTCTACGGTAAAGGAGAAATTAAGGTCTCACCTGCTCTTCTTTTACAATCCCTCTTAAGGGAATGAAAGCCGAAAAATTGTTATTGAACCGGGGCCAACTGTTCACTTGTTTTTCCAAAACGCCTTTCTCTATTCTGGTAATCAATAAGAGCTTCGTACAGATTATGCTTCCTGAAATCGGGCCAGCGAACATTGGTAAAATAAAGCTCTGCGTACGCCAATTGGTACAATAAAAAATTACTGATACGGTATTCACCGCTGGTGCGTATCATCAATTCGGGATCAGGAAAACCGCTGGTACACAAATAATGTTGCAAAGTGTTCTGGTCAATTTCGTCAACGTTCAGCTTCCCGTTCTTTACTTCCCAGGCAATATTTTTTACAGCATTCAACAGCTCCCACCGGCCACTGTAACTAAGCGCCATGATCAGGTTCAAACCCGTATTGTTTTTAGTGATCTCCAGCGCTTCGCCCAATTCTTTCCTGGCGTACTCCGGCAGCATGGTCAAATCGCCAATTACATGAAGACGGATATTATTTTTCTGTAGGCTTTCCACTTCATTGCGAATGGTACTGACCAAAAGTTCCATCAAACCCACTACTTCATATTGCGGCCGATCCCAGTTTTCGGTAGAAAAGGCATAAAGCGTCAGGTAACCGATGCCCAGTTCAGCACAACCTTCTACAATATCACGAACACTTTCAACGCCATGGTAGTGACCAAACAGGCGGTCCTGTCCCTGTTCCTTGGCCCATCTTCCATTGCCATCCATAATAATAGCAATGTGCCTGGGCAATCTTTCTTTATCAATTTGTGGTAAAAGGTCTGACATGGTTAGTTGATGAGTCCGCAAGTTTACAGTTTCACAGATTTAATAACAAAATTAAGTTGCCTGGGAAAGCAAGAATTAAGAATTCCTGAAATAAATAAAGCACAGCTCTTCCTGTGCTTTTACTACCAATGTATTCAAGCTTAAAAAGCCGAAGGACATTTATACGATTGCAGATTGAAACTTATGTAAAACAAGGCTGTAGCAAAAGCATCTTTGTTTTGGCTGTTGCCCCTTTGTCTTCCTTTAATGCCAATCCGTTCACCGGTTTCATACGACCTGTCTGATAACAGGTATGCAGCGCTTGGTGAACCATCCGGGTTGGCCGGAAATAAAGCCGGGTCAACATAGGTTCTGCTCACATCATCCAAATAATCGGTATTGGTAAAGCGGTAAACCACTTCAAAACCAATATTGATCCTTTCATTGATGGAATATTTTATTCCAACACCAAATGGAAAAGCTATGGCCATTGAGCTATAAGGTTTGCGGTGCAATGAATCAATAGCCTGGCCTTCGGTTCCCAGTTGACGCAGGAAATATTTATCGCCGTTCAGGTAAGCATAAGGATCGTAATTAAATGCGCTAACGCCAAAGGTTACATAAGGTGTAAACCTGAAATCAGGTTCCCCGGGAAGAAAGCGGTAAAAATTAAAATCGCCCTGGAGCCCCAACTCCCAAACATTGGTATTGAAGCTCAGGTTACGGCGGCGCATATATTCATTATGCGTATTGTAAATGTCGGAATAGCCCAGTTGTGTAAAATTCCCGGCTATTCGCATAGCTATGTAATTACCAAAGTTTTTGCGGAAAAAAATACCGGCAGCGGGTTTGGGCCGATTTAATTTTGCCCTTGTATTCAGGTCACCAAAATAATGGCCGGCCCCTATGCCAATTCCAAATTCTCCTTCCTGTACAATTGAATTTTGGGCAAATAAAGAAAAGGGTAAGCAGATGATTGCGATTGCCAGTAATTGTCTCATAGACTGCAAATAAATTTAAAGGCTTGACTTCCTCTAACGCAAAATAGCATCATTTGGTATGAATCGCAAGGATTAATTACCGCCTGGCAGAATTTCAATTATTTCACCATTAAAAGTTACGCCGGTCCAATCCCCAGGAAAGCTTATTACGAAGCGTTTGAAGGAAGTTATTCTCGTTCAGGCGAACAAGATTCATCATAAAATTTTCCCTGCGAACGGCCAGCAAAACGTTTTTATTAACGATCTCGCGGCGGGAGTCCAAAGAGCAAATAATATCATCCGACCGGCTTTCCACTTCAAAAGAAACAATGGTGCTGTCCGGGATAATGATTGGCCTTACATTCAGATTGTGCGGAGCGATCGGCGTTAAAACAAAGCTGGATGATTCCGGGAAAACCACGGGCCCGCCAAGACTGAGCGAGTAACCGGTAGAACCCGTTGGCGTGGCCAGGATCAATCCATCTGCCCAATAGGTATTTAATAATTCACCATTGAGATAGGTATGAATTTTTACCATTGGAGCCGTATCTCTTTTATGAATGGCAAATTCATTAAGGGCATAGGGAACATCATGGAATAATGGAACATTTGAATCAAGGTGGATCAATGTTCTTCTGTCAATAATATAAGACCGGCGGGCCAGGGCTTTTACCGCGGTAGTCATTTCATCCCGGCCAATACCTGCTAAAAATCCAAGCCGTCCAAAGTTGATACCTACTATAGGAATTCTTTTGTTTCTCACAAGAGTGACGGTATCCAGCAAAGTTCCGTCGCCACCAAGACTGATAAAAAAATCAATGTCTTCGGATAAATCTTCTGTGCCGGAAAATGTTTCGGTGGAAGCCGGAAGAGAGATATGGGGGTTGATGGTTTTTAGATAAGGCTCATAAACAACCGGAATCATTTGTTCTTTATCCAGTTCATCAAAAAACAACTGAACATCTTGTTGCTGAGTAGAATCAAGAACCCTGCTGTAAATGGCTACCTTCAATTCTTTGGAGTTATCTGGTTGATTAGTTGATTTAATTGATCGAATCAGGAATCAGCTAAATCAGAAATCATTGCGTTGGTGTAAATATAGACCATTCTCCCCTAAACGGTTAAAGCTCCATTCTATTTTAATAACAAAGTCGTTGTAAGTAACTACATCCAACCCTATGCCACCGGAATAAATAAAGCGGTTGGTTAGATTGTTTTCGCCACGGCTTGTCTTATAAACGTAGCCGCTGTTGACAAA
>JAGIAB010000206.1 GCA_017745135.1 Flavisolibacter sp. | reverse complement strand
GTAGAAAATGGGAAACCCTTCAATTATTCTAATGCTGGTTATAGCGTTGCCGCCCTAATGCTGGAAAAAGCCAGCGGAAAAACATGGGAGCAATTGGTTCAGGATGTTTTAAAGGACAAATTAAAATTACAATATAACCTGGGATGGCCTAACAGAACCAATATCAATCAGCCGTGGGGACATTGGATAGATACTAAGCTGGTTAGTATTCCCCCAGAAACCAAATATGATCTGAGCATGGCGGAACCTGCCGGAGATATCAGCATGAATATCATCAATTATTCAAAATACATCCAACTCAATTT
This sequence comes from Flavisolibacter sp., assembly GCA_017745135.1. Lineage (GTDB taxonomy): Bacteria > Bacteroidota > Bacteroidia > Chitinophagales > Chitinophagaceae > Flavisolibacter. The sequence goes on along the minus strand of JAGIAB010000206.1, from coordinate 5,628 downwards.
ACAAGGATTGGCAGGAAAGGATAACTTTTTGAAAGCAAAAACTTATCAGTATTTATTCAATTCATCCGACCATTATAGTATTGGTTGGGGAAATAGCTTCCTGAATAATGTAAAATATTCAGAACATGCCGGATCAGACGGAACTTTCTTTGCTTATACACTTATAAACAGATCAGAATCAAAAGCTTATATTATTTTAATCAATAATGGCAGTGGACAAGCTCAGGATGGTTTATTTAAATTTTTAAAACTCCTTAAGAAGCAATATCCTTAAAACAAATAAGAAACAGTATTACTTTAATCCCCCAAGGATGTCTACAAAACGTTTTTCTTTATTCTCAGGAGAAAACAATTTTTTCTTTACCTCATCCAAATTTATTTTCTTCAAATAAACCTGTAATACATATTTTCGGATCACCTTTTCAATTTTGTTCCAGTCAGTAGTATTTATTTTATGATCAAGCAGTTCCATTACTTCTTTTACATCATAATATTCTGGAAGTTTTTTATATTTTTCAATAATTACCATCCAGTCACCATAAGTAAAGAGACGATCCTCTTTTTTCTGAAGTTCAAGTGCTTTTAGCTTCATCATATTAAAATTAAGCAGCACAGGTATTACAACATCTATTTCTATACACTTCCCTATTCTGGTATAATCTTTTGGAAATTCTTCAATCGCTTCATCTTCTATTAGTTTGCAAAAACGCGGTATTTCCTCTCGCAGAGAATCACAATATTTCTGTTGCCCTTTTACAGAAATAGCAGCTATCATAATCAGCAGAAATAAGCTTAGTCTTATACACTTCTTCATAAGGTAAATATACTGTAGTTTTTATTTAATAGAAAATAGCTATCGTTCCCTTCTATTAGAAAACCTGCACATCTTATCCTACATCAATTCATTCGCTTTTCTGTCATTATATCTTTGTACTACAAAATGAGAGTTATTATGAAAACTTTAGAAATGCTTTTGGTAACAAACCAACAAATCGATTTAAGCCAGTTCAGCAACTGGAAAATCACATTAGTAGACAATATAGAAACTGCTATTGAAAAAATTCAGAGCATTGATTTCAATCTCATTGCTTTGGAAAACAATTTTGACAAAGCCGGCTTTATGGATTCAATACAATACCGTTGAATTTGAAAAGGGAACAAAATCTGTTAATGTAAGAGCTGTTTCCGAAACAGGCGCCACTTTGGTGATTAGAACAAACAATGCTTCGGGGCCTGTAATTGCCGAAATAAAAATTCCAAAAGGAAACAATTGGAGCACTGTAAAAAAATCCATTGCTGCTGTGCAACCCGGAATTAAGCACCTGGTTTTGCAATTGAAAGGCGAAGGCAGGGTAGAAGTGGATTGGATCAGTTTTGAATGAATTATGATATAGGAAATTCAGAAATTTATTGGATAAAGACAGATTCAGCTAAAAACGAAGACCATTACTTTAATTGGTCTTCGTTTTTTTTAAGGATGATTTCCTCACTACCAGTTCTGAACGGACCGTTATTGTATTCGTTTGACTAATATTCGTAAGGCCATTTAAATGATTGATCAAATTTCTTGCGGCTATTTCTCCCATATCTTCTCCCGGATAATTGATGGTGGTCAATGTAGGTTCAACGATTTTGCAAATAGGATCATTATTAAAACCCACAATGGCAATATCGTCCGGCACCGAAACGCCGTTTTCTTTTAATGTGCGTATGCACATAGAAGCCACGAAATCGCTGGTGATAAAAGCACCATCGGGCATTGGATTCATCTTCATCATTTGCATAGCTGCCTCCACTCCTGTATCTTCCGTAAGATTACCGACGATCAGCAGGTTCTCGTTAAAGGAAAGTTTGTGTTCTGCCAAAGCTTTTCTATATCCTTTGTATCTCTGTGCGTAAACATTTCTGTTCAAACTTGAGGTCACATGCACAATTCTTTTACATCCCTGGTCAATTAAGTGTTTTGTGGCTATGTATCCGCATTTGATATTGTCAATAATAACAATCGTACTGTGTTTATCTTGTTCAACCCGGTCAAAGAATAAAACCGGGATGCCCTTTTCTGTAAATTCATTGAAATGATCGAGATCAATGGTTTCGAAAGAAAGCGACACAATTAATCCATCCACTCTTTTATGAAAAAGGCTTTTTGCGTTGGCAACTTCCTGACTATGGCTTTCCGATGAATTGGCGATAAGCAAATCATAGCCGGCTTGGGTAGTCACTTTTTCAATACCGGCCAATACAGAAGTAACGAAATTGCTATTAAGCCTATGAACAATTACTCCAATCGTATTACTTTGTTGTTGGCGAAGTCTGCGTGCATATTGATTAACATGATAGCCCATTTTTGTCGCAGTTTCGAAAATTTTTTTCTTCGTTTTTTTACCTATTTCGGGGCTGTCCTGAAGGCCTCTGCTGACTGTAGATGCTGCAATATTTAATTCTTTGGCAATGTCGTAGATGGTGACCTCTCTTGTTTTTTTCATATAAGTGTGTTCCGCCTTGCGGGATAAAGCTAAAATAATCTTGTAAAAATTTTCACGAAATCGATTGCGGATATTAGAAAACTTGGTTTACATTCGGCCCTAAAATAGATTGCTATTCGTTGCTTTACTGAAAACGGGATAAGGATATGTTGCTTTATGTGTACAACTTGCAGAAGAGTTTGTTGTTGCTTGCTGATGGTGCCTTTGAATTTTTCCAATTCGTTTATTGCCAGGTAGAAAGAAACATGACGCGATGTGTAATTACTCCGATCGGATAGGTGCAAGGATATTCCCAAAATAAAAATAATCTGAAAAGCTGAAGTCCTTAATCAGTTAATCAATGAGTTTATGCAATCGATTTAAAAATTTGTCCCTGAGAAACTAGCTTGTCGTTTTTAAACATTTTAAAACACTATTTATGAAAATCATGGTTAAGCAAAAGCTGCTAAGAGGGGCAACCTTCCGAAAACTGCTTTCGAGAAAAATGATGCTGGCTGTTTTCACTATGCTGGCAACGGTATTTGCCCATGCGCAAAACATTACGGTAAAAGGACGTGTTACCAATGAATCCGGACAAGCTGTCCCCAGTGCATCTGTCACAGTAAAGGGTTCAGCCACCGGTGTTTCAACCAATGATGCCGGTGAGTATCAGATCCAAGCTCCTTCAGATGCAACCCTGGTCATTTCTTCTGTAGGCTTTAATACTATAGAAGTGGACGTAAAAGGGCAAACTACTGTAAACGCAACTTTGCGTACCTCTGGTACTACTATGGAACAAGTAGTGGTAGTGGGTTATGGTACACAGCGAAAAGAAGCGGTTACCGGTTCGGTGGCTTCCATTAACGGAGATGTGATGAGAGAAGTGCCCGCCCCTAATATTTCCCAGGCTTTGCAGGGACGTATTGCCGGTGTGGAAATGGCACAAACTTCCACCCGCCCGGGTGCTAATATGCAGATACGTGTCCGCGGTACCCGTTCCTTAACTGGTAACAACGATCCGCTGGTAGTGCTTGACGGAATACCTTTTACCGGAAATATCGGTGATATCAATCCTAATGACATCAAAAGTGTTGATATCCTAAAAGATGCTTCGGCAACAGCTATCTATGGTTCCCGTGGTGCAAATGGTGTGATTCTGATCACAACAAATAAGGGTGTAAAAAGAGGCAAACCACAAATCTCTTATAATGCCTACTATGGCGCACAAGATGTTTTCGCTAAATATCCCATGATGAATGGACCTGAATTGGTGGCACTGCGCAAAGCATCGGGAAGATATTCAAACGGTAAAGACGAAAATGATAGTGTGAACATCGACTGGCAGGATATGTTTTACAGGACTGGTTTTGTGAACAGTCATGATGTAGGTCTTTCTGGCGGTACCGAAACCGGTAGCTATAATTTTGGACTGGGCTACTATCAAAATCAGGGTGTGATTCCCACCCAGCAATACAAGCGTTATTCCATACGTGCTTCTATCGACCAGCAGGTGGGTAAATATTTCGGCTTCGGTTTTACAAGCTATAATAATTATAATAATAGTACGGGCAACCAGGTTGGTTTATATGGTATTTTAAGTATGACGCCTATTGCCAACCCCTATAATCCCGATGGTAGTTTGAAACGATATGTGAGCATGGCTGTTGACGATCAATATGTATGGACAAGAGATATTATTGAAGGTTTGCAGGACGTGTATTTAGGTGAGACCAGGGGATTTGCTACCAACAATGCCATCTATGGCGAAGTGAAGATACCCTGGGTTACCGGTTTAAAATACCGTGCTAATCTTGGTTTGGATTTTAATCAAAGCAACGGTGGAAACTTTACAGGAGAAGGTGTGGGCGATAAGAATCCGATAACGCCTTCCACGGCCAGTATTTCCAATTCACATACTTACCACTGGACTTTGGAGAACATTCTTACTTATGACCGCACATTTGCCGGAAAACATAGAGTAAATGCTGTTGGTTTGTATTCTGCCGAACAAAGCAGTTTTAACAGGTCTGCAATGGGTGCCAAGGGTATTCCTAACGATGCCTTCCAGTTTTATCAACTGGGTGAGGCTGCGGGTGAAAAAACAATTAATCCTAACGACCAACAATATAATGTATGGGGCCTGCTTTCGTATATGGGAAGGGTGATGTACTCTTACGATAATCGTTACATGATCACCGGAACTGTTCGTTCTGAAGGTTCTTCAAGACTTGCGCCCGGACATCAATGGCATACTTATCCTGCCGTGTCACTCGGATGGAATATTGGCAGGGAATCATTCATGGAAAGCGTTCCCCAGATCAATATGCTGAAGCTTCGTGCCGGTTATGGAGAAACGTCCAACCAGGCAGTTCAGCCATACAAGACTTTGGGACGGTTAGGTACAAGGCCTTATAATTTTGGAGATACCTATTCCACTGGTTATTATGTAACCGAAGCGCCTAACCCGGCATTGGGGTGGGAATTTTCTTCTACCTGGAACTATGGTATTGACTTTGCTTTGTTGAACAACCGCCTGTCCGGTACTGTTGAGTACTACATTACAAATACAAAAGACATCCTGCAAAGTGTTAGTCTTCCCTCCACATCCGGCGTTGGTTCTTACACAGGAAATGTTGGTAAGGTGCAAAATAAAGGATTTGAATTCAGCTTAAACGGAACCATCCTCAATGATAAAAATGGCTGGACCTGGGATGCAGGCGTTAACTTGTATACAAATACTAACAAAATCGTCGCTCTTGCATCAGGTAAAGACCGTGATGAAGGCAATGCCTGGTTCGTAGGCCATAACATGAATGCCATTTTTGACTATCAAAGAATTGGTTTGTGGCAAAAAGATGATCCATACCTGACCGTTCTGGAGCCAGGCGGATCTATAGGTATGATCAAAGTAAAATACACCGGCGCCTACGATGCCAATGGTGCTCCGGTAAGAGCAATTGGTGCTGCCGACCGCCAGATTATGGATGTCGATCCTGATTTCCAGGGAGGATTCAATACCCGCGTTGGTTACAAAGGATTTGATCTGACAATGGTTGCAGCATTTAAGAGTGGAGGACTCCTAGTTAGTAATCTTCACGGGCCGAATGGTTATCTGAACATGCTGACCGGAAGAAGAGGAAATATCAAGGTGGATTACTGG
>JAGIAB010000205.1 GCA_017745135.1 Flavisolibacter sp. | reverse complement strand
ACCGTACCAGTATCCCGGTACGGTAACTAAACCAAAACCAACTTATGAAAAAGATCGTTCCTTCAATGAATCATTCTACTACTAACTTTCCTTTCATAACGGGATGTAAGCTGCAGTAATAATCAGAACTTTCAGTTACCACCATTTTATAAGAGTCGCCGGTAGCTAAGGGTTGTGAACCCCATGCCTTGGTTTTTTCTTCGGTTACATTATGCACCAGCATATCCTGGTTCACAAATCGTACGGTATCTCCCTTCTGAAGGGTAAGTTCTGCCGGCAGAAACTGCATAGCTTTAATCTCCACCGTGTATGATTTGGGAATAGTTTTTTTCTCCGGGTCCGAACAACTTATCAATACGAAAACAAAAACTGAAACGGCAAATACATTTACAGTTTGAGCAAAACGGTTTTTCATTATTTGTAATTTTTCTGCAGCATCTCGGCATGCATCAGGTGAGCTTTCAACGCAGGCACAACATTCTGTAACAATTCTTTCAGTTCGCTGTTATCTGTTTCAGGTATCAAAACAGTTTCCACTGCGGCTATTACTGCTTTATGATAGGCCACTTCATTATCGATATAGGCTTTATTAAAGGCCTTACCGGATTTTGCACGTAAACTCTTTTTTGTCTTTTCGGCGTCGGCAACCATTCCTTTGCTGACTGCATTGTCTTGGGGAGTCACACCTAATTTTTTGGCAAGGGCAACTGCCTGGGCGATGACGGCTTTGTGATCTCTTTCCATTGTGTTTGCAAATTCTATCACGCCTGCATCTTTGGATTTTTGTTTCGCTACTCCGGCAAAGTCAATGTCGATCTGGTTGGCAGTAACGGCAACAAAGGCTACCTCAGGGTCCGATAGTTTTGGTTTGTCTTGTGCAATTGCGAAAACAGAAAAAGCAAGCATACTTAGCATAAAGCCAAAGCCTGTCTTTGAAATAGGGCTGATGTACATGTTTAAAATTTAGTAGTGAAAAAATCGTATGTCATTTAAATAGAGTAGGAATAGTGAGAAAGGTTACAGAAATAATTCAACCTCTTTTGTAACCTTCTGAATGAAGTTGTACTCTATTAAGAAGATCATGGCGAAATTCAACTATCCGCAAAAGTCAAATGCCAGTGGTATTTCTGACAAGGAAATTATTGTGAGGGTTCTGAATGGTGAAAAGGACCTGTATGCGATGATAGTCCGGAGATACAACGAACGATTGTATCGTGTAGGAGCATCAATGATTCATGATGATGCAGAGATTGAAGATGCCATGCAAACAGCATACATAAACGCTTATGAAAACCTTGGGAAGTTTGCTTTTAAAGCGGCGTTCTCGACCTGGCTTACGAAAATATTAATTAATGAATGTATCCTGAGATTGAAGAAAAGAAGATCGTATGTTTTTTTAAATAAGGAGGTGGCTGTAAACAGAGATTATCGTGAACAAACAATGGATGTACAAACCCCTGCAGTTAAAATGCTCAACTCTGAATTAAAAATTAAACTGGAAGAAGCGATTCGTCAGCTTCCCGAAAAATACAGGGTCGTATTTGTGATGAGAGAGATCGAGAATATGACTGTGGCAGAAACGCAGTCCTGCCTTAACCTTACCGAGGTCAATGTGAAAGTAAGACTGAACCGGGCAAAAGCTTTGTTGCGAAATGCATTGAGTACTTATTATAATAAAGAGGAGATCTTTCACTTTCATCTTTCCCGGTGTGATAGGATGGTGGAAAGAGTCATGAACCAGATCAAAAAGATGTAAAGCTTCTGCATTGCTATTTCTTTTCAAATTTCTTCTGCAATACGATTACACATATGAACGGTTTTTTAAAATAGTTCTTCTTGTCTGTAACCTTTGATTGCTTTCAAACTCCAATAGGGATGTGACCTAATACAATTCTTAACCTCAAGATTTTTTTATGAGATACAAAAAACAAGTGCTTGTGATGCTATTATTCGCTGCCGTAATCGTCTTTGCTCAATGTACCAAGGACAATAAAGGAAAAGGAGATGATGAAAATAAACCTGATGACCCGGCATTGATCGCAGAAGGAAAAAATATTTTCAGATTCGACAGCTTTGGTGACGAAGATTTCTGGAGCGGATTATTACATATAGATAAAGCGATTGCAGGATCTGCTAACGGAGGTTATGGTCCCGGTGTAAGTCCTAAAACAGCACTGGCTGTTGGATTGAAAGTAGATGCAGAGGCATTGCCGCAAAGCGTGGTAGCAGGCATTAGTAATGGCTCGGTTAATCTTGATGATCCCGCAACCACCCTGGCCTTGTTAAAACTAAATGCAGTTGTTGGTGTGAAAGGAAATTTTGATGGAGCAGGAAAGTTGCAATCCATCGGCATCACTTGTGCATCCTGCCATTCAACAGTGGACAATTCATTTGCACCGGGAATCGGTAAGCGTCTTGATGGCTGGCCAAACCGGGATTTGAATGTTGGTGCTATTGTTTCCTTGACAAACAATGCAAAACCTGTTGCTGATATGCTGCATGTAGATGAAACGACATTGAGGACGGTATTAGGAGCATGGGGACCCGGAAAATTTGCTGCCGTTTTATTTATGGATGGCAAAGCATTGAAACCTGATGGAAGCGTTGCTGCTAATTTAATTCCTGCAGCATTTGGATTGAAAGGCGTGAAGCTTACTACGTATACCGGTTGGGGCGATATCAGTTACTGGAATGCATTTGTTGGTAATCTGGAAATGCATGGCAAGGGAACATTTAAAGATCCGCGTTTGAACGATCCTGCAAAATATCCTATCGCTGTAGAAAATAAATTTTACGATGTAACCAACAATCCCGATCTCATCACTTCTAAATTACCTGCACTGCGTGCCTATCAACATTCCATTGATGCACCAAAGCCACCGGCAGGAAGTTTTGATCCCGGTGCAGCAGGAAGAGGAAAGTCTTTATTCTTAACTAAAGCAAAATGTGTTACCTGCCATTCTGGTACTTTGTTAACGGATAACAGTCTTCGCAGCGCGGCTGAAATTGGAATTGATGATTTTGAAGCGAAGCGTTCACCAACCGGTAAGTATCGTACGCCACCATTGGGCGGATTGTTTGCACGCTCAAAAGGAGGTTTCTATCATGACGGAAGATATGCGGATTATATTGATGTGGTCAATCACTACAACACCCATTTCTCTTTAAATCTTTCATCTTCCGAAAAGCAGGACCTGGTTGAATATCTGAAATCTCTATAACAAGGAAGTGACAATAGGTTGGAAGCATTCGATCAAAAAGTTTTCAACCTATTTATTTCAATTAAAATGAAAAGATGAAATCATACTGGTGGAAAATAACAAGTGTGGTGTTGCTGGTTTATACATTTACAGCGGGCCTTCTGTGGGATGTTCCCCGTTTACCGCAACTACAGGAAACCATCCGTAATTTATATTTCCATGTGTGCATGTGGTTTGTGATGATGATTTTGTTTATTGTATCGGTAGTGCATGCAATAAAATTTTTGAGGAGCAGTGACCTTAAGCATGATATCTATTCAAGGCAGTTTGCCGTAGTTGGAATAGTGTTTGGTTTGTTGGGTTATGCTACCGGAATTATCTGGATGAGTTATACCTGGGCCGATCCGAACAATCCCACGTTTGTTTCGTTCAGCGCAGTAGCCAAAGAACCAAAGTTAATAGGCACTGCTATTGCGCTGCTGATTTACGCAGCCTACTTGGTTTTAAGAGATTCCATTCAGGATGTTGATAAGAAAGCAAAAATTTCTGCGGTCTATAATTTATTTGCTTTTGCATTTTTATTTCCAACCATATGGATTCTTCCAAGGATGTTGCCCAGTCTTCATCCGGGCCAGGATGGCAATCCTGCACTAAATAAGAATGATATTGATGCCAGCATGCGCATCGTTTTTTATCCCGCTATTGCAGGATGGACCTTGTTGGGTGTATGGATCGCCAGCTTAAAAGTGCGGTTGAATAAACAAAGAGAAATTAAACACATTCATCAATGATCAGGAAAATTTACGCAACCATTCTGCTGATGTTTATTTCGTTTACAGCAATGGCACAAGGCAGCAACCGGCAAACGGAGATGGCTGATTTGATGAGAAGTAATGGAAAAATTTACGTTGTGACAGCAGTGATCATTACCATATTTGCGGGCATCATCATTTACCTTATAAGAATAGAAAGGAAAATGAACCGCCTTGAAAAATAGATTCAATGCAAATAATAATTGAAGAACAATCATGAAGAATTTGCACATCATACTTCTTATTGCAATCGTTGCAGCAATTGCCCTGCTTGCCAGTTTTATGGGAGATCTTTCCACCTATGATACCGTTACATCTGCCAGGAAAAAGCAGGGGAGATTTGTCCACCTGATCGCCAAGTTGGATCATTCAAGTCCCTTGGAATATGATGCAGTGAAAAATCCCAACTACTTAAGTTTTTATGCAGTGGATTCTCTTGGTGCTGTTGTGAAAGTGGTGTATCATAATGCAAAGCCGGACAATCTTGAGATCAGCGAACGCCTTGTTTTGAAAGGCTCCATGAAGGACGATTATTTTGAATGTAAGGAGATCATGATGAAGTGTCCTTCAAAATACAAAGACGATCCTGCACAATCCGAAAGAAATCTTTCCCGTACTCTCTCTAATTAAAATGCTCTGTCTTCTCAACGTTTACAACAGTATCTCTCTTCCTGCATGCCAGCAATTCAAAAAAACAAGATAGCCCGAATGCATGCGTGCAATTGTAACCTCTATTGCATTTGGTGATCCTGATACAAACTTTCTTCTTCCTTTCAATTCATATGGCAGTGCCCGTTGTTTTTTTGTTAATGAGTTTATTCCCTGTTAATGCTTCGTACCTTTAATAACATAATCTCTGGCACAAATTCATTCAACAGCTATTAGCAGCAAAAGTTTTCAATACCCGGGAAAACAAGGTCTCATGTTTAACATCAAAATCAAAACAATGAGAGAGGTATTGATTCGGATTTTGCTTTCAACTGTCGTTGGAAGCCTGGCATGTATTTCCTGCAACAACTCTCAGATACTTCTTTGATTTTTTGAAAGAGGCCTTGAATTCTCAACAATTATTGGTTATGAAATATAAAATGGAAAAACCTGTTCATGGAACAATTGGTACCGATAAATATCAGTGTATTATTGAATGGCGAAATGGAAAGTTTATTGCTGATGAACCTGCGTCGGTAGGTGGAAAGGACGCCGGGCCCGATCCTTATACACTCCTGCTTTCTTCACTGGCTTCCTGTAAATTGATTACCCTGAGAATGTATATCGACCGGAAGGGATGGGAGATTGATAGAATTGCTATCAGCACAAACATGTATCAGGAAACAAAAAACGAATTGACGAACACTATCATTGATTGTGATATTCTCTTTCTAAGCCCTGTAAGCGATGAACAAAAAATGCAGTTATTGGAAATTGCAAAAAACTGTCCTGTTTCTAAAATTCTGCAAGGCGATTTGAAAGTACGGGTCTTTGCTTTCAGGAATGGCGATGCAAAAACTATAAAATACACGAACGGACAAATCACTGTTTTATGGAAGCCGGAGCTTTGCCAGCACTCAACACGATGTTGGTCGCAATTGCCACAGGTATTTAAGCCTGCCTTGCGGAAGTGGATCGATCCCGATGGCGCATCTGCTGAAAGAATTGAACAACAGATTACTCTATGTCCCTCAGGAGCTCTTGGGTTCTTGAAAAATGATCAATCAGGTTGAAATGGAAAATTGATCTTACTGAAAAATAAGCATAGAGAATATTCATTACTAAACTTCAAATTATGAAAACAGAAATTGGAATTAAGTCCGCAAATGCTTCAGAAATTGCGAAATCCCTGAACAGGCTGCTGGCAGATGAACATGTTGTATACATTAAAACAAGAAAGGCTCATTGGAATGTGGAAGGCACTGACTTTTTGACCATACATCTTTTTTTTGCAGAA
>JAGIAB010000204.1 GCA_017745135.1 Flavisolibacter sp. | reverse complement strand
ATGTTCAGGAGTGTCTATAAATTCCTTCCTACTGCTCCGTTACGCTACAGCAATGGCTTGCCCGGCGAGAGTTCTGGTAACACGCCAATGGGTGTATTGGCTTCACAAGGTTACAACAGACGTAATACCACTACTATGCTTAACACCATTGCTTTAGAGCAAAAACTTCCTTTTATTAAAGGGTTAGGCGTAAAAGGTACCGTAAGCTACGATCCCACTAGCTTCGTCAATAAGCAGTGGCACCAGCCCTTTGTTTTCTATGCCAGAACCAATACGGGCACCTATACAAAGGGTATCTCCAACCAGGAAAACAGCACTCAAACGTATACATGGCTACAGCAGGATTACAACCAGTCATCTAACCTTACTTTGCAAGGCATTATAAACTACCATAATACATTTGGTAAACACGACTTTACAGGCTTAGCAGTGGTAGAAGAAAGAAAGGGCAAACAAATGAACTTTTTTGGAAGACGTAACAATTTTGGTGTAAGTATAGATGAGTTAAGTTTGGGTAGCTCTAATAGAAATGATTACGATAACGGCGGGGGTTCAGGTACCAGTAGCCAGGTAGGTTATGTATACCGGGCTGGCTATGCGTATAATAACAAATACCTGTTAGAAGCATCAGGCCGTTATGATGGTCACTATTTTTTTGCACCGGGACACAGATGGGTCTTTCTTCCTGCCTTCTCAGCAGGTTGGGTTATTTCCAATGAAAAGTTTTTTGAATCAGCAGCCTTCGTAGACAAGTTAAAGATCAGGGGTTCATGGGGTAAATCAGGCAATCTTGCCAGTGCTTCTGGCGGCGCACCTGCTGCTTTCCAATTCTTAAGTGCGTATACACTCAGGGGAAATGCCTATGCATTTGGTGATGGTGCTTTGGTTCAGGGTTCTTTCGTGGATTTTGAAGCCAATCCAAATATTACCTGGGAAAAAGGAATTAAAACAGATGTTGGTTTTGAAGGCAGTTTGTGGAGGGGTGCTTTACGGGTAGAAGCCGACTATTTCTATGAAAAAAGATTGGACATGTTGCTCAACCCCGATATAATTGTTCCACAGGAATACGGGCTTCGAATAGCACAGCAAAACGCAGGTATCATGGAAAACCGCGGGTTTGAACTCTCACTTGGTTCAACAAAAAGATTGGCTAACGGGTTACAGTTTTCCGTAGATGGCAACTTTACCTATGCAAAAAATAAGTTGTTGCAGGTTTTTGAAAATGCAGCCACCAGGAACGATCCACAACGTAGCCGGACGGGCCGTCGCCTTAACCAAGTATTTGGGTACAAATCAATGGGCCTGTTTACTACTGCTGATGATAAAAATGGAGATGGAAAAATTAATGCGGCAGATGGCTACACCATTACTTCTAGCTTTTATAACACCGGCGCCAACGGCCTCAGCAACCCCCTACGTCCTGGAGATATCCGTTATCAAGACGTTAATGGTCCTAATGGAAAACCTGATGGCAAAATTGATGCTTATGACCAGGTTGCAATTGGTGGGCCGCAAACTCCGGCTATCATTTATGGTCTAAATCTTTCTGCGGCTTGGAAAGGATTTGATCTGTCCGGCCTTTTCCAGGGCGCAGCCATATCGAATTATAACGTTTATGGCTTTATGACAGTAGCCAACTTTAATAATGGTAGTAACTCTGCCTACGAATATTACGATAATAGGTGGACGCCGAACCATCAAGACGCAAAATACCCAAGAGCGGATGGTGCCCCGACCACTAACAATTCGCAAACGTCTGATTTTTGGCTGAGAAACAGCTCATACTTAAGGTTGAAGACCCTTTCAATAGGTTACACAGTTCCAGCAAGATTGAGTTCAAAAATAAGAATGAAAAATTTGAGAGTATATATGACTGGCCAAAACATGTTGACCTTCAGCCAATTGAAATTTATAGACCCTGAAACAACCGGTGAACAAGGTTATCCCATCCAGAAAACTTTCACTGGCGGGTTTAATATCACCTTCTAATCTCCAAAAAAGTTAAACAATGAACATCATAAAAAAATATATTCTTTACGCCTGCGTGTCAGCATCAGCACTAAGTCTGGCATCGTGCGACAAGGATCTGAACAACGAAAAAAAGGACGTGCTGACCGACGCTACCCAATGGACTTCGGAAGCCAACGCTGATATTGCAATAAATGACGTCTATGATCAGTTGCCGGATATTTACGGGCAGCCCGAGCAGTTTGATAATTTCACGGACGACAATGATCCTGACCATTACTATGCTTCGTGGAAATGGAAAGGTGGCGTTATTGATCCGGCTTCTACAAACTATGCATTATTTGGTGGTGCAGCCGTAGGTATTGCTACTATTAACCGGCATAACTGGGCTAGTCTTTACCAAGCTATTCGTAAGTGCAATAATACCATGAAACAGATAACTCTTAACAAAAAGAATTTTTCTGACGCCTGGTATAATAAAAGGATGGATGAATTACGGTTCCACCGTGCATTCCATTACAGTACTCTGTTACAAAACTGGGGTGGTGTACCGCTTGTTTTGACAGCACAAACCCGTGAAGACTCGGCGGCACTTTTTTTAAAAAGAAGCACATTTGCTGAAACTTTGGATTTTATCACCAAATCGCTGGATACCATACTTACTAACAAGTACCTGGCTGTTAAGTACAATAAAGGGAATGCCGATGCAGGCAGAGCAACACTAGGTGCTGCCCTAATGCTAAAAGCCTACATGCAGTTGGTAGCCGCTAGTCCTTTACATAATTCTGCAACTTACCCCGGGGGAGCTGATCCGAATAAATTAGTAACATTTGGCAATGTTGATCCTGCACGTTGGGCAGCAGCGGCCGCATCATTCAAAAAGTTTATGGATGATTGGGGACCAAATGGTGGGAAACAATATAACTTGGTACCAGATGATTCTACCATTTGGTATGAAAGCAATGAGTACAATCCCGAGGTAATCTTTGACAGGCAATATGTTGCCAACGTTAAGGGCTCTAGCCTTGAATATTATGGCGGAGTGGTTTATGTTCTTAGCGCTTATCAGACCTGGGGTAATTATAATCCTACACAGGAATTGGTTGACCAGTTTTTTATGGCAAATGGTAAACCAATAACCGATCCTACCTCAGGTTACAATCCTCAAAATCCGTATGCTAATCGCGAGCCTAGGTTCTATAAATGGATCGTTTACGACGGAGCTCCTTATAAAATGGATTGGATGCCTACTACCGATACTGTTTATACCCGAATCGACAAAGTGAAAAAATCTTTAAATGAAATTGACTTTGGGCTTAATGACTGGACAAATACGGGCTACTATTTTAAAAAGAAATTGAATCCTGCAACCCGTCCTGCTGCCGGTGCAAGTGGTGCCAACTATATTTACTTTCGTTATACCGAAGTGTTGTTAGGATATGCTGAAGCACAAAACGAAGCAGCGGGTCCGGATCCGTCTGTGTACAGTGCAATAAATGCAATCAGATCCCGCGCGGGCCTGCCTGGATTGACTCCTGGCTTATCACCAAGCGAAATGCGTGACGCCATTCGCCGGGAAAGAAGAATAGAGTTGTGTTTTGAAAACAAGCGTTTCTTTGATATCAAACGCTGGAAGATTGGAGAGCAGGTATTGACTACAGATTTACACGGGATGAAGATCACGAATACGGTTCCAAGCAATAACAGTGGTGTATGGCAATACACTGTTATAGGTTTGTCCGATCCGCCTTCAACGACCGTCCATCCACACAGCTTCGTTCCCAAAATTTATATGCAGCCAATTCCAATACCAACTCTTAACCAGAATCCTAATCTGGTTCAGACTCCTGGATACAATTAGTTCTTTTGGCTAATAATGTAATTAGTTAGTCTCACAAAGAAGGCCCGTAATAAGATTACGGGCCTTCTTATTTTATCCTACACTGATTAAAACCATCTCAATTGAATGAGCGCTTATTAAAAAGCTTAAACGCTTTCGGGTTTAGTTAACCACTAACCATAAACTTCCCTCCACAAACCACTCCCTCCCTATCTTTGCGCCGAAATTTAAAAAACGTAAATACGATGAGCAACAGAACATTTACCATGATCAAACCTGATGCGATGAAGAACGGGCATGCAGGCGCTATTCTGGACAAGATCATTAAAGCAGGTTTCCGCATTGTGGCATTGAAGCAAACGAAACTGACAAAAGAAAAAGCCGGCGAGTTTTACGCTGTGCATAAAGCAAGACCGTTTTACGGGGAGTTAGTTGAGTTTATGAGCAGTGGAGTAATCATTGCAGCAATCCTGGAAAAAGACAATGCTGTAGCAGATTTCAGAACCTTAATCGGTGCTACTGACCCTTCAAAAGCAGATGAAGGAACAATCCGTAAACTATATGCAACTTCTGTTGGTGAAAATGCCGTTCATGGAAGCGACAGTGATGAAAATGCAAAGATTGAAGGTGATTTCTTTTTCTCCGGATTGGAGCAATTTTAATAAATCTTATTTCAAACAAAGCGAAGCAATCTCACTCAAGCCGGTATGAGATTGCTTCGTTGCATTTATGCTTATTCAAAAAATCTTAGAGAATATTCCGAAGAGAATAATTAAAGCATCAGATCTCTTTGCCTTTCTTTTTAATCATTTCATTTTTTACAGGTTCTACTTTGTATCCCGCTTCCCTTAATAAATTCAATACACCTTTTTTACCGGGAAGGTGACCGGCGCCGACAGCAATTACCAAAGAGTTGCCCGGCATGAGTTGCTGCAGTTTTTTTACCCAATTGGCATTACGATCGTATAATAAAATATCCGCAAAACCACCAATGGTTGGATCTTCTTTGGTCAGTTCGTCCAATTTAGCAAGCTCCTGGTTTCGGTAGGCATCCGTCAGTATTTTTATATCATTCACTTCATTGCCTTTACCCGAATCGGCATCATCAACCATTTTCACAAGTTGCTGCGCCTGGAGCTTATAAGGAATTTTATCAAAAATGCCCAGTTGATATTTGAAGGTCTCCAATCCTTTTATATCCACATTGTTTTTGTTTGCTTCGTCCATTACCAGTTTTTCCATTACCACCATATTGTCACAAGGAGCTGCCTGTTCCATGATCAGCGATCCAACCAGCATGGGTTTGAATTTTTCCATAAATGCAAATGGAACCATAGTGCTGTGTTCTTTAAAAAAATCTTTCACCTTTTTGTAGTCTTCCGGAGAAAGAAGATCAGACAATGTGGTGTCGCCTTTCATATTCATGTTCATCATGGCGCCGAACATCTCCCACATATTATCCATATCCAGTTCCAGGTAAACATTATCTGAATTACGAATGGCTTTTTTCAAACTATCGCTTAGCTCAATATCGCTGGCACATATCATGTGCATGGTGCCAAAGATGTAAGTAGGCTTTGATAGATTTTTGCCGCTGACTCTCCACAATAAGGTATTGGTATCGGGACCGGAAGAAGTATTTTGCGCAAAGCTGTTTGCCAGTAAACCACAGGCAGCAAATAAGGTTAGCCAGAACGATTTTTTCATAATGGCAATTTACGTTTTCGATTGCATATCAGTTAAGATGAATTAGCTTTTAACAGGAAGTATTGATGAATAGCCGGGAAGACGGAAGGCACCAGGAATCCGGTCTATCTGCCTAAAGGCTATTTATTTACCACAGCTTCTTCACCATACATCTGATCTTTATATTTTAAAGATGGAGATGAAATGAATTCTCCAAGTCCCAACCGTTCCCATTTTTCATCAACCGATCGAATGGTTGAGTCATCTGAAACGATGATGTTAGGCCAGTCTCTTTGAAAATTGTCGAACTCTTTTGTCTTGATCGTACCATCGAACCCAATACAGGCAAAGTTTTTTGAAGGGTCAGTTTTTGATGGCCTTTGCACAAGTGTGTAATCTCTTTTGGGATCGAGGTTATTACAAAAGCGCCACAGTGCCACCGGAAGATCGTTGGCATCAACTGTATGCTCCACATACAATACCATTTTTATGCTTTCTATTTCTTTCAACC
>JAGIAB010000203.1:2808-6012 GCA_017745135.1 Flavisolibacter sp. | reverse complement strand
CGTTACACGTTTCAAGGTTTTGAGCCCCTGTAACCTGAAACTTGCAACCTGTAACAGTTTTTATTTAATAAACTGTTTTGTGAATTGCTCGTTTTTGTTTCCGTAAATCTTTATGATGTAACTGCCTCTTGCCAATTGTGCAATCGGTATAGTTTGATTGGTATAACCCGTTTTGGATGAGTAAACCAACTTACCGTCCATAGCAAACAATCGTATTTCTATGTTAGTCGTATTTAGGTTACCAACTTTTACAAATAATTGTTGTTGGGTTGCTGAAACGTAATCAATGAAATTTTGGGTGTTAGGAACGGTAGGTACGCCGGTCACAAGACCAAGGCTTGCAGTGTACAAGCCTCTGCCGTGCGTGGCAACCGCCAGCAAACCGTCAAAAGGTCTGTAACGAATCATATCACATCGTACTCTTGGCAGACCTCCATTTTGAGGAGTCCAAACGGTAGCATTTCCAGCAGTAGTTGTAGCGGACCAAACACCTACTTCCGTTGCCAGTAAAATACCGCCGGCTGTTGTTCCTTCAATTATTGAAGAGGTGGGAACAAACATTCCCCAGCGGACAGGTACATCGGGCAGATTGCCTTCAATGCTGGTAAAGCTTAGGCCGCCATTGGTACTTTCAAAAACACTTGTTATCCCGTAATTAGAAAGTGTTACTAAAATATGATTGGCATCTGCAGGATCAACATCGATGCATGAAACATAAGAGCCAACTGGAACTGGTAGAGTAAAGCTTGTAGCGGTTGTTGGAGATAGGTTCGCATTATTTAGCTTTATCACAATTGGCGGAAATCCTGTGCCAAGAGTAGGATTTGCACTCGAATCATAGCCTGCAACCCATACAGTTCCACCTCCAGCTACTGTTGGGTCCACTTTAATTGCAGTAATTTTTCTAATACCAAGTTCAGGTATTGAAAAAGCGGTAAAGGACGGAGTATTCACAGCCAAATTAGAAACCACTCCCAACTGCCCTTGGCTGTATCCCGAAAACAATACTTTTCTGCTGTCATCAAGGTCGGAAGGGTTGATAAAAGAGCCCACGTCATTAAAACTGATGCGGGTAAAGCTGCCACCCCCGTTTCTTGAATAATAGTAATTGTTATAAACGTAAGAGATCACCTGCAGATTTCCGTTTGTCTGATCAATATGAGCAAATCCGCCATCACCACCAATGCTTGCTTCCACGCCAATTCCTATTCCGGTGTTCGTCAGCTTAAGCGAACCATTATCCTGTGAGCCTACCAAAAAATAATTGGTAGAGGAGGGGTGCACATCACAAGCATAAAGCTGGATGGTATTATACCCAATACTTTTTTGCGAAATGGTAGTTAGGTTGCTTCCATTGACATTGGTTACAGTAGTGGTGAGCCAGCTAATACCGCCATTGTTCGAATAATAAATGCCACCATCATTGGTAGCAATTAACTCGGTGCCGGAGCCCGGGAAGAAAACAACATTGTGTTGATCGGCGTGAATAATAGGTAATTGTCCCGATGCATTGGTACAATTGCGGGCCCATTGGGTAAGCTGCGTCCAGTTATTTCCACCGTTGGTTGATTTTAGTAAATCAATGCCTCCGATAATGACATTGTTTTCGTTGGTAGGATCTACCTGTACGATTAAGTCATAAAATGCCTGCCCATTTGTAAAATCACCCGAATTACTTCCCTGGTTACACCAATTAGGAAGCGGAAGATCAATCCACGAAGCACCTGAATTTGTACTTTTTTTAATGGCGCCAATTCCATCACCAGTGCCCTGTAATAAAGCATAGATCACTGAAGAATTAGTTGGAGCCACAGCAATATCAATTCGCTGCCAGGTGCCTGTGGGTGTAATATCTATCCATGTGCCGGTGTTGCCAACATTAGCTCCTGCCGGTGAGCGAAAAATATGACCATTTTGAGAAGCCGGAGATACTTGTGTTCCCACACAGGCATAGACATCTCCATTTGGAGCGATTTCAAGATCAGTTCCCTGGAAATAAAAAGCATTAGGGCATCCTGCGCCAGATTGATTGCCAATGACCCTTGTCCAGGTAGCGCCATTGTTATTGGAGCGAAATATGCCACCCCTGTTACAAAATATAGATCTGGAGGCCGCAAAAACAACTCCCTGGCTGTTCACCACTATGTCCTGTACATAATCAAAATCGTGAGAAGTTACTGTAGAATCGGTAGTTGTGAGTTTATTCCAGGTGCCGCCCCCATCTGTTGATTGCCAGATGCCATTTCCCCTTACTGCATCAATATTGAACCAGCCTTCACCAGTACCTGCGTATAAAATGTTTGGGTTTTGGGGATTTTGGGCCAAAGCGCAAACGGCCAGGCTGCCCATCGATTCATTGATCGGCGTCCACGTAGGTTGAACTGCGGATTTAAAATTGGTTGTCTTCCATATTCCGCCGCTTACGCTTGCTGCAAAAACTGTGTTTCCTGTTGCATCCCTCGAGTCAATCAGCAAAGCTCTTGTTCTGCCGGCTATATTATTGGGTCCGCGTTCCTGCCAGCTAATAGCATTTACGCCTGAACCTCTTGCAACTATTAGTCTTTTTTGATAATTCAATGCAGTGATCAATCGTTCTTTGGGAATATAGCCAAGCGCAGGATCAACTGTCATGCGGAACTCCTGTTCCATGGCCTTTTGCATTTCATCTCTTTCTGAGTAGGCTTCTTCTTCATGTTCCGATTCCTGTTCTGATTCTTTGAGTTTGCATCCGGTTAACATCAGGGTAGCGCCGACCAGGGCGAGAATGGCGTTTCTTGTGTACATACTGACGAATCGCTTATGACTTAAAGATTGTAGCTAATGGGTTTAAAGATAGTATTATAATACGCAAGTTGTTTTCAGCAGTTGTATTCTTCTGTATAAATTTAAACATGAAAAAAATTTTGTTTTCAGCCCTGGCATTGTTGTTTTTTACCTCATGTTCAAGACATGGCATTATTAAAAGCTATGCTTATTCCCGAAAATCAGTTGCCGGCACAGTTAGAGCAGATGATAATGGAAGGCAAATCAATTCAGGAATCACCATCCAACATCTTTTGTTTATAGAAACAGATAGCTCGAAGGGATTGCCGGAATGGAATACAGCCTGGGTTGATCAAAAACCTTATTCGATCCGGCCAGTAAAAATCAATGACCGAAATCAAGTTATTGGAAAAACGATGGATGGACACGAGGTCAACCCTG